>JAITKA010000055.1 GCA_031278635.1 Deltaproteobacteria bacterium
CGGGGCAAAAAAATAGCCGGGCGGCGCACCCCCGGGGGAGCGCCGCCCGGCCTCTTGGGTCGGGGGGCCGGTCAGCCGTTCTCGGCCAGGTCGGCCAGGAGATCGGGCGAGGGGGCGAAGAAAAGGGTCCCGGTCACGGCCTTGGAGAAGTCCAGGAGCCGGTCGGCGTTGCCGGGGGGGTCGCCCACGAACATGTTTTGGAGCATGCGCCGGGTGGTGGAGAACTTGCCGGCGTAGCCCAGGAAGTAGGTGCCGTACTCGCCACGGGAGGCGTTGGCGAAGGGGATGTTGGCCCTGACTATCTTGAGCTCGGAGCCGTCCTCGGCCTTGATGTTGGTCACGGCGTTGTGGGCGTTTTCCGGCTTGGCCCCGTCGGGGAGTTCCAGGTCGTCGTACTTGCGCCGGCCGATGGCCTTCTCCTGCTCCTCGACGGGCAGGGCCTCCCAGCCCTTTATGTCGTGTAGGTATTTTTGTATGAAAACGTAGCTGCCGCCGGAGAAATCGGCCTGGCCGGTTTTGGCCGGGGCTATGGTGGCGAAGGTTTCGGTGTCGTCCCCGGTGGGGTTCTCGGTGCCGTCGACGAAACCGACTATGGCCCGGCCGTCAAAGTTCCTGAAACCGTGGGTCTCGTCGATGGGCTCGACCGCGCCGTCCAGGGCCTGGCTGATTATGCCGGCCAGTTGCTGGCAGACGTCCATGCGGGCCGAGCGCACGTGGATGAAAATATCGCCCGGGGTGGACGGGGCCACGTGTTTCTCGCCCACGATGGGCTCGAAGGGTTGAAGCTCGTCGGGGACCGGGCGGTCCGGGAAGAGCCTTGGCCAGGCTTCCGCCCCGAAGGCGATGACCGTGCCGGTCGCGGAGCCTGGGAAACGGTTCAGCTGGCTTCTAACCAAAGCGTCCAATTTCCCGCAGAGATCCAGGATTTTGGGCTTGGCCTTCCCGTAATCGGGGATGGCCAGGACCATGACGATGGCGCTTTTCCCGGGACTCGCGGTTACGTCCTGTACGCCGCTCATAAATGCCCTCCTAAGGCCGAAAGTCTCGGCCGGCCCATCGCGGCCCCGTGGGGCGGCGATGGGCGAAGCTGGGTGATACGGTTAACCCGTTGGCAAAGGCACGGGGCGAAACGGTAATCGGCAATCCAAAGGGTACGTTTGACCCATAAGATTATGCCTTGGGAAAAATATTAACGTGGCTTGGCCAGGGGTTAGGCCGCGTTAATCTCGTTTTTGAAGGTGTTTAAGCAACAGTAAGCGGTACCGGCGAGGTAACTACTTTCCCCGTGGGAAAGAAAGGCCGCTATCGGCTTGACCATGGCATCGAATATGACCGAGGCCTCCTTCGGGGCCCGGGTCAGGTTGATGGCCTCCGCCAGCTCGCCGCCCTTCGATTCCTCGGCCTCGAACCGGGGCAGGGCGGCCATGAACAGTTTGGCCATGAGCCTGGGATCGGGGTTCCCGAGGGCGGCCAGGGCGAAAAGGGCGGCGAAGGCGTAATCGGAGTCCTCGGGGGAATCCTCGAGGGCCTCCAGGTCGGCCAGGACCCCGGGCAGGTAGCGCGGGTCCATGGTCCGGTCCGGGTTGACCAGCCCCAGGAGCCGCACGATGGGGCCCGGGGGGAGGTTCTCGACGAAAAGGGCCTTGTGGCCCACGCAATGGAACCAGAAACCCGGGTCCTTCCGGGGATCGTCCTGGGTCCCGGCGCAGCGGCGCAGGGCCAGCCCCAGGATGCCGGCGAGAAGGCCCGAGAAGCTGTCCGGCCGGCTCATCTCCCTGAGCCTGGGAAGGCGGGCGAAGAGATCGTTCCCGGCATCGCCCCGGTACCGGGAATGGTAGTCAAAGGCGTTGAGGGTCAGGGCCTCCAGCTCCCCGGGCCCGGAATAGTCAAGCCTCAGGCCGGTCCGGTCGATGTGTTCGTCGAATTTTGGCCTATCCCCCTGGGAAAACAGCCACAGGGTGACGAAAACGTCCGGCCTCAGGGCGTCGAGCCCGGGGTAACGGTCATCGAGGGGCAGGAAGAGGCCGGGATTGGCCCTGACGAAGTCGGAAAAGACCTCGTTGGCCACGCCGGCGCCCGTGTGCGCGTGGGGCGCGTGGGGCCCGGCCGCCTGGCCGAGGGCCGAGGTCAGTTCCGCCACCATCCCGGGATCGAGGTCATCGGGGCCTGGCCAGCCCGGGAGGTAGGCGTCCCTTATGGCCTCCAGGGTCAGGTTGGCCATGGCCAGGCGCTCGATGGGGGTCCAGCCGCCCCATCGGGAAATCTCCCTCAGGGCCGTGAGCCTCGAGAAGGGCCGGGCCTCCCGGACACGGCCATAAATGGCCAAGATTTCGGGGTCATGGCCGGGCCCCATGAGGTACCTTATCTTGAAGGCGTCCAGCCACGGCTTCCCGAAGGCGAGGGCGGCCAAGCCGAGGAAACGGCCGGCCATCGTGGACACGGCCTTGTGGGGGAGCCGGGCGAGGACGTTGGCGAGATCGACCCCGCGGAAAAAGCTTTCCTGGAGGGGCCTCTCGCCCTCCCCCTGGGCCTTCCGGACCCTCCCCATCAAAACGGCGAGGTCGCGCGCGGCCGCGAAAACCGAGGCCTCCCCCAGCGTGAAGGCCGAGGCGAGGAGGTCCCCCGCGAGGTTGGCGAAATTGGCGAAGGGGGCGTCGTACCTGGACGCGGGCAGCCTCGCGAGCCGCCTGCCGAGTTTCCCGACCAGTTCCTTGCGCCCGGCGAACCTCGCGGCCGCGGCGGCGGGGAGGTCGGCCCGCTGGCGGCCTCTCATCGCGGCCCAGCAGGCCGGGAGATCCTTGGGCTTGGCCCTAAGCTTGGCCGGCGCGAAACCGGGCCCCATGACCTTGGGGCAGTCCAGGGCGATGGCGGCGCAGTCGAGGAAGACGTTTTTTTTGGGATCGTCATGGCCCTTGGCCGCCTCGGCCAGTTTCCTCGCCAGGGCCGGGACGCCGGGGTAGTCGTTTCTCTCGAAAAGGGCCTCGGTCAGGGCGTTGTAAAGGGCATAGGGCTCGTAGGGGACATAGGGGGCGAGGGCCTTGGCCTCGCCGTGGGCCTCCAGGAGATCGGCGAAGTCGAGCCACCGGCCCTCCTTCCAGTACCCGTGGGCCAGGCGGGCCAGGTTCCCTGGGGCCCCGGCCACGGGGGCTTTAGCGTTTTTTTGTGTTTTTTTCATGATTTCCGGTCATGGGGGTCCTAAAGGGCCCCCGGGTTGAAGTTTCAGCCGATAAGCGTCTTGAGCTCGCGCTCCAGGTCGTCAAGCCTCCCCCCGTCCGGCTCGGGCCTGGACAGGGCGACCCGGTAAAGGTGGAGTTTATTGGAAAGGTCGCGGCGAGGGCGCTTGGCCCCGCCCAGGGAGGCAAGGGCCCTCCGGACGTGATGGTTCACGGGCTGGGCCTTTCCCTGCCCGTCGGGGTCGCCGGCCAGGCGGGCCAGGCCCTCCAGGCCCAGGAGGCTGAAGGGCGACGGGACGGCGGGGCTTTTGGCCGGGCGGTAAAAGCCCTTGGGGTCCTTGGCGAAGGGGATTTTCCCGTTGGCCTCGAAGCAACGCTCCAGGCTTTCCGCGGAGAAGGCTATCCTGAGCCCGGCCGGCCGGGAGACGCGGACCGGGGTCACGCGGAAGATCCCGTTGGCGTCGAGGGAATATTCCAGTATCAGGGTCGAGTCGCCCTTGCCCCCGCCGGGGTATATCTCGATCTGGCCGAGGAACTCGTTCCCGGCCGGGGAGGGATCGTCCCCCAGGTAGAGTTTTATCATGCCCACCTCCGGGGAGTCGCCGTTGAACCCGTAGACGCCCCGCCTCAGGGCGGGCAGCGGCGAGTTGGCCGGGATTATGGGCAGGCATTCGGTGCGGGTCCCCAGGGCCGGCCGGGCCCGCCGGCGGGCCGCCTG
This sequence comes from Deltaproteobacteria bacterium, assembly GCA_031278635.1. GTDB lineage: Bacteria > Desulfobacterota > Desulfarculia > Adiutricales > Adiutricaceae > JAIRNQ01. The sequence continues at coordinate 3,892 of JAITKA010000055.1, forward strand.
GCCCCCGTTGGGGCGGGAAAGCCCGTCCGCGGCGATTTCCGAGCTGACGGCGCGGGCGGTGACCTCGACGGGCTCGGGCATGTCCTTAAGGCCCCCCAGGATCCCGGCCATGACGGCCGCCCCGAAGGGGACGGAGACATCGGGATCGGCCGCGGCCAGCTTGGCCGGGCCGAAGGCCTTGGCGAACCTCCGCTGGATCAGGGGCGAGCGGGACATGCCCCCGGTCAGGATGACCTTGCCGAGGCCGTCCGGGGTGAGCGAGGCCTCCCTCACGGCCGCGAGGGCGAGGTTCACGGCCCGGTCGGCCAGGTCGGCGCACAGTTCACCGTACAGTTCCGGGGTCAGCCTGAAATCACCCACGGGGGCCGCGTCGCCCAGGGCCCCGGCCCTAAGGGGCCCCAACCAGACCGTGGCCCCGGGCCGGGTGGACAGGAGTTCCTTGGCCTTGGCGACCGGGAAGGCCAGCCGGTCCAGGCAGCCCTGGAGGGCGCCGGGCCTGAGCGCGCCCCCGACGTCCGCGAGGATGCGGCGGGAAATGGCCACGTCGAAGGCCCACCCGCCCAGGGAGTCGTCGCCCAGGCTGGACAGGGTCTCGACCGGGGGGCCGAGGCGGACCACGGAGGCGTTGAAACGCCCGCCCCCCATGTCGCAAACCAGGGCGGTGAAGCCATCCGGGAGCTCGTCCGGCCCGCTCATGATGGCGAGGGCCAGGGCCGAGGCGTCGGAAACGAGCCTGACGGGCTCAATGCCGGCCAGTTCCGCGGCCTCCATGATAAGGCGCCTTTGGGCGTCGCCGAGGGAGGCCGGGACGGATATGACGGCCCGCCTGACCTTGTGGCCCCCCGGGAGCCCGGCTGACCCGGCCACCCGGGAAAGGAAATGGGCGGCGAAATCCTGGGGCCTCATGCGGGCGGCCTTGGTCAGCGCCGGGTCCTGGTCGCGGCCGAGCGCGGCCTTGACCGGGATCAGGGTCGCGCCGGGTTCGGTCAGGAAGGTCTCGATGGCCTCGCCACCGAAATCGAGCCTTTCCCTCGCGTAAGCGAGGTAAGAGGGTAGGGATTGGTTACCGTCGATGGGAACGATCCTGGGAGCGCCATCCTTTAAGACGGATAGGCGGGTATGGGAGGTGCCAAAATCGATTCCATAAATTTGATCGCGCATAATTATTACCGTATAGTCTCCGTTGGTCGCGTCTTAGCGACCGGTTTAGGTGATCGAAAACGATCTGATGGTTAAAGGGATTTTTTTCATTGACCGATTCGCCTTAACCGGGGTCCCAATGGCCTTGCCGAAAGGGGGGCCCCTAAAAGCCGAACACGATATCGTCGACGGAAAGGTCCCCGTCGCGCCGCGACCTTTTACGGGCCTGGACGGGCTCGATGGGATCGAGGTAACAGTCGTCGGGGTCGATGCCCGCCGACAGGTATTCCCAGGCGTCGTCCTGGGTGACCGGGGCCCTGAACTCCCCCACGAGGGACGACAGGTCCCCGAAATCGGCGGGCGGGTCGACGCGGTCGGCGTAGGCGAAGGTGAAAACGTCCTCGGGGGAACGGCATCCGAGAAAGCGCCCGGCGAGGGCCACGTGGGCCGGGGCGCCCAGGGTCAGGTTATCGTAGGCCTCACGGACCCGCTGGGCCTCGTGGGGGAAAAGGGAGGGCGGATAGCGCAGGAGGCTTTTGACGTAGGCCTCCCGGATGTCCCCGTGACTCGCGTCCAAGGCCACTCCCAAAACTTTGTAATGGTCCACTAGCATTGAAGGTTCCTAAATACTCATACCAATGTTTGGCAAAAAAGGCGATAATCCAGATAAAAACGAAAATATCGCAGAAAAAACATTTCGTTTACCGATTGTCCAGGCAAAGTAACGGCACATGGCGGTCACGGGGCAAGCGATAACGAAACGCGGGAAAAAGGTGACAAAAAAAGCGACACGATTCAAACTGAATCGTCGCCACCAATTATAAGCGTCCTCTCTTTGGGCCGACAATCCCGGCCGGGGGGAGGCAACCATGCAAACGTGAGTAAATAAATCGGCGTAAGTTTATGACCTTTTTCATCGATAAGGCCGCAAGCGATACTTTTAGGGATAAAGTCAGGTCATAACATCATGAAAGGTGCGCCTTTGGGCGAAAACCATGGTGATTTTCGCAAAAAAAAACTGCGCCAACGTCCGGGTTGTCTACCTCGGATAGCGACTCGGCTGGCTTTGGACGTTTCTACCAGCGATTCACGATTCCAAGACAAGTCAAAGCGACGAAAAAAAGCGCAAAACGGGAAAAAACTGGGAGAGCCCGGGTATGGGCGAGCCGAAAACCAAGTTTCCGGCGAAAAAATGAACCTTTCGTTCACCGAAAGGGAATATAGCAGATTGTACGCGACTTGTCACCTTTTTTTTCAAGTTAACGCGCCGATTTTTTTAAAAGTCCCTATCCGCCTTGCCCACACGCGCCTGGCCCATGTGCGTTTGGGCAAGGCCAATGGGTCCCTGGCGGGTTGGCAATGGCCACCAAGCGCCCTCGATGGGTGCCAAGGACCCCGAGTGGCCACGGCCGGCGGCGCCTTTGTGCCGGTCGATGGCCCTTATGGTTACCTCGTTAGGCATAATTTTGGTTTTATCGGGTAATAATTTCGTTAAATTATCGATATGAAAATATAAACGAGGCTTGTTTAATACGTAACCTACAAAGTGAGCTAAAAAATACTTTAGACATGTCTTGTTTTTTTTGCCTGAGGGCTTATAATACAAAAGTCATCGGGGCAAGGTGCCGTTTGGGGCCCCCTATTTTGGGGCGCTGAAGCCGGCCACGTTCACGGTCGGCGGGCCTTTTAAGTTGGCTTTGATCTAACGGTAATCATATTTGGGCGCGTATTTCGTCCAAGCATACATATCGGGCTTTAAAGTAACGCCAATCCGACCTCGTTTACCGGCCAATGGCTTGCCGGCAACCAAAACCCTTTCCCGGCTTGCCCCGAGGGGCCAAGTCCCCGCTCCCGTTTTGGCCCAAACCCGAAGGGCAAGGTTTTTTTAACCCCCCGGCGGGCGCGGCCTTCCCCCTGGCCCCAAAGGCGCGTAACCGCGAATCGCGAACCATGGCGATCATAGGCTAAACCCCAGTCATTTCCATGAAAAACATCGGCATTCCCAACGGTTACCCCGCGGTTCGTCGTTAGGGCCATTTATTCCCCCCCCTGGACCATGGGCCTGGGCCCCGGGGTCCAGGGTGGCCGGGTAACTTCTTTTTCCCCCGGCCCCATTGGGCCAAGGGGTTTTGGTGAGGCATGGGCGGCAAACTTTTGTACGAGGGCAAGGCCAAGAAGATATTCGAGACCGGCCATCCCTACGAGGTCGAGGTCTACTTCAAGGACGACGCCACGGCCTTTAACGGGGCCAAGAAGGGCCAGATAAACTCCAAAGGCATATTGAATAACGCCATAAGCTCCCTATTTTTCGAGCTGCTGGAAGCCAACGGGGTCAAGAGTCACTACCTCAAGCGGATAGACGAGCGCAGCATGCTGGTCAAGAAGCTCAAAATCATCCAGATCGAGGTGGTGGTGCGGAACATAGCCGCGGGCAGCCTTTCCAAGCGCATAGGCTGGCCCGAGGGCAAGGCCCTGCCCTCCCCGGTGGTCGAGTTCTATTACAAGGACGACGACCTGGGCGACCCGCTGATTAACGATTACCACGTGGCGGCCATGGGCCTGGCCACCCCGGAAGAGCTGGCCTGGCTCGCGGCCGAGAGCCTCAGGGTCAACGCGATTTTGAGGGACCACTTGCTGGCCCGCAAGGTCAAGCTGGTCGATTTCAAGCTGGAGTTCGGCAAGAGCGACGAGGAGCTGCTGTTGGGGGACGAGATATCCCCCGACACGTGCAGGTTCTGGGACAGCGAGACCAACCTGAGGCTGGACAAGGACCGCTTCCGCCGCGACATGGGCGGGGTGGAAGAGGCCTACCAGGAGATGTACGATCGCCTGAAGGGCTGAGCGGTTTTGGGCCCGGTACCACTAAGGGTCCCAATTATCGGCGCCCGAGGGCGTCCCGATTACCCTAAAAAGGAGGCGGTAGGTTCCGGCCTACCTCAAGCGCATGAAATTCAAGGCAAACGTCAAGGTCATGCTCAAACCCAGCGTCCTGGACCCCCAGGGGGCCACCCTTGAGCGGGCCCTGAAATCCATGGGCCACGATAACGTGAGTTCCATCAGGGTGGGCAAGCTCATCGAGCTGGTGCTGGAGAGCCCCGACGCCGAGGGGGCCACCAAGGCCGCCAACGACTGGGCCGATCGGCTCCTGGCCAACCCCAACATGGAAAACTACAGCCTTACCCTGGAGCCGCTGAAGTGAGCGTCAGGGCGGCGGTGGTGGTCTTTCCCGGCTCCAACTGCGACCAGGACAACGTCCGCAGCTGGAAGGCCGTGACGGGCCTTGAGGCCGAGCTGGTCTGGCACAAGGAGACGAGCATCCCCGACTACGATCTGGTCATCGTGCCCGGGGGCTTCTCCTTCGGCGACTACCTGCGCTGCGGGGCCATAGCCCGCTTCTCGCCGGTCATGTCCGAGATTGTGCGGCTGGCCAAAAGGGGCAACCTGATCCTGGGCATCTGCAACGGCTTCCAGATCCTGACCGAGGCCGGGCTCCTGCCCGGGGCCCTGAACCGCAACAAAAACCTGAAATACCTCTGCCTGGACGTGAACCTGAGGGTCGAGAACGCCCGGACGGCCTTCACCCGGGACTACTCCCAGGGCCAGGTCATCAGGATCCCCATCTCCCACGGCGAGGGCGGCTACAGCCTGAGGCCCGCGGAGCTCAGGGCCCTGAACGACTCCGGCCGGGTGGTCTTCCGCTACTGCGCCCCCGACGGGAGCGTCTCCCCCGGGGACGCCCCCAACGGCTCGCTCGATAACGTGGCCGGCATCGTCAGCGAGGGTGGCAACGTCCTGGGCATGATGCCCCACCCGGAACGGCTGGCCGAGGACGAGCTGGGGGGCACCGACGGACGGGCCCTCTTCACCTCGATCCTCCGGGCCCTGAATGGAGGGGCGTGATTTTGACCGATAGCCCGAACCCGAACCCAAACCTTTGGCGGGACCACAACCTCACGAAAGACGAGTATGACCGGATACTTGCCCTGATGGGCCGCCAGCCCAATTACCTCGAGCTGGCCCTTTTCGGGGTCATGTGGTCCGAGCACTGCGGTTACAAAAATTCCAAGGCCCAGCTGCGCAAGCTCCCCACCTCCGGCCCCCAGGTCCTCCAGGGCCCCGGCGAGAACGCCGGGGTGGTCTACCTCGGCGACGGCCTGGCCGCGGCCTTCAAGATGGAGAGCCACAACCACCCCTCGGCCATCGAGCCCTACCAGGGTGCGGCCACCGGGGTCGGCGGCATAATCCGGGACATCTTCGCCATGGGGGCGAGGCCGGTGGCCTCCCTCAACAGCCTGCGCTTCGGCCGCGTCGACGACAACCGGGTCAAGCGGCTCCTCTCCGGGGTCGTGGCCGGCATCGGCGGCTACGGCAACTGCATGGGCATCCCCACGGTGGGCGGCGACGTCTATTTCCACCCCTCCTACCAGGGAAACCCCCTGGTCAACGCCCTGTGCCTGGGCCTGATGAAGGCCGACAGGATCTACCGGGGCCGGGCGGCCGGCCCAGGGAACCTGGTCATGCTGGTCGGGGCCCGGACGGGCCGGGACGGCATCAAGGGGGCCAGCTTCGCCTCCGAGGAGCTGAGCGACCAGGACCGGGACAAAAGGCCCAACGTCCAGGTGGGCGACCCCTTCATGGAAAAGCTCCTCATGGAGGCGACCCTTGAGATCCTCGAAAAGGACCTGGTGGTCGGCCTCCAGGACCTCGGGGCCGCCGGCCTCACCTCCTCCGGGGCCGAGATGGCCGGCCGGGCCGGGAGCGGCCTTTACATGGACCTCGACCTTGTGCCCCTGCGCGAGGAGGGCCTCCTGGACTGGGAGATCATGCTCTCGGAGTCCCAGGAGCGCATGCTCCTGGTGGTCGAGCCCGCCAAGGCGGACGCCATCTCGGCCGTTTTCGACAAATGGGACCTTTTGGCCGTGGCCATCGGCAAAGTCACCGACGACGGGCTTTTCACCCTCAAACGCAAGGATCGCGTCCTCGCCTCGGTCCCGGCGAGGCTCCTGACCGACGAGGTGCCCGTGTACGAGCGGCCCATCGCCGAGCCCGCCTACCACCGAAAGGCCAAGGCGGCCGACCTCTCGCCGGCCCGTGACCACGGGGACTGGGCCGGGCTTTTGCTAAAGCTCCTGGCCTCGCCCAACCTCTCCAGCCGCCGCTGGGTCTACGAGCAATACGACCACATGGTCGGCCTGAACACGGTCATAAGGCCAGGCGGGGACGCGGCCCTCCTGCGCCTGCCCGGGAGCCGCCGCGGCCTCGCCCTCAGTTCCGACTGCAATTCCCGCTACGTCTACCTTGACCCCCGCCTGGGCGGGGCCATAGCCGTGGCCGAGGCGGCCCTGAACGTGGCCGCCGTGGGGGCCAAGCCCCTGGCCCTGACCAACTGCCTTAATTTCGGGAACCCCGAGAACCCCGAGATCTACTGGCAGTTCGTCCTGGCCACCGACGGTCTGGCCGAGGCGGCCAAGGCCCTCGGCACCCCCGTGACCGGCGGGAACGTGAGCTTTTACAACGAGTATGACGGCAGGGCCATCTTCCCGACCCCGACCATCGGCATGATCGGGGTGATCGAGGACATCGCCAACCGCCTGACCCACCATTTCAAGGAACCGGGCCACAAAATAATCCTGGTGGGCGAGTCCAAGGAGGAGCTCGGGGCCAGCGAGGCCCATTACCTCCTGACCGGCAGGGACGAGGGCCCGGTCCCCTCCCTGGACCTCGCGGTCGCGGCGAGGCTGAACGGGTTTCTGGTCGAGGCCGCCAAAAGGTCCCTCCTGGCCTCGGCCCACGATCTGGCCGAGGGCGGCCTGGCCGTGGCCCTGGCCGAGTGCTGCTTCGATCTTGGCCTGGGGGCGCGCCTCTCCCTGGACGACCCCATCTCCACGGCGGCCCTCCTTTTCGGCGAGAGCCAGTCCAGGGCCCTGATCAGCCTGCCGGAAGCGAACCTCCCGGCCACCCTGGCCCTCCTGGCCGAAAGCCGGCTGAGCCATAAGGCGGTGGGCCAGGTCTCGCCCGACGGCTCCCTCGAAATCGGGCACGGCCGGGAAAAACTGAAAGCCAACGTAAGCGACCTCCGAGAAGCGTGGTCCGAGGCCCTGACCAGGGCCGCCGCCCTGTAGGGCGCGACAGGTCTCACCAAATGCCTACCCCACACCATGGCCGCCCCGGCGGCCCGTCCCGGCCCGGATCCACCCCCCCCAGCCAAAACCCCTGCCCCGCCGCCGCCTCCTGGGCGGCGGCCCCCTACTCCCCCCATCGCTGGCGCGAGGAGTGCGGGGTGGTCGGCCTGTGGGCCCCCGGGACCGAGCAGATAGCCGACCTTTGCTACCTGGCCCTCTTCGCCCTCCAGCACCGCGGCCAGGAAAGCGCCGGCATCTCCGTCACCAACGGCCTCCACATCGACTCCGTCAAGGGCATGGGCCTCCTGACCGACGCCTTCCGCAACGGCCGCCCCACCCTGGACGGCCACGCCGCCATCGGCCACGTCCGCTACTCCACCTACGGCGGCAGCCTGAACTGCAACGTCCAGCCCCTTTTCGCCTACTCCCCCGGCGGTTTCGTGGGCCTCGCCCATAACGGCAACCTGACCAACGCCGACGAGGTCAAGGCCTCCCTCGTGGCCGAGGGCTGCCTGTTCCAGACCATGACCGACAGCGAGGTCATCCTCAACCAGATGGCCCGGGCCAACCGCGAGGACGCCGAGGAGGCCATAGTCTCCGCCCTCTCCCGGGTGACCGGCTCCTACAGCCTGGCCATCCTCCTCCCGGACCGCCTCGTCGGCGTGCGCGACCCCCGCGGCTACCGGCCCCTTTGCCTCGGCAAGCTGCCCGACGGCGGCTACATCCTGGCCTCCGAGAGCTGCGCCCTCGACGCCATAAAGGCCGAGCTCATCCGCGACATCGAGCCCGGGGAGATGATCACCATCGACAAGGACGGGGTCAGGTCCAGGATCTTCCAGAGGGCCGACAAACTCTCCTCCTGCGTCTTTGAGTACATATACTTCGCGAGGCCCGACAGCGTCCTGGACGGCCTCAGCGTCTGGAAGAGCCGCTTCGCCATGGGCCAGCAGCTGGCCCGGGAATTCAAGGGCCGCGAGGCCGACATCGTCATCCCCGTCCCCGACACCGGCATCACCGCCGCCCTCGGCTTCAGCCGCGAAAGCGGCCTCCCCTACCTCGAGGGCCTGATCAAAAACCGCTACGTGGGCCGCAGCTTCATCATGCCCCATCAGCTCAGCCGGGAAACCACCGTGGAGATGAAACTTAACCCCGTCAGGGCCAACCTGGAAGGCCAGCGCGTGGTTTTGATAGACGATTCCATAGTCCGGGGGACCACCAGCGCCAGGATCATCTCCCTCGTCCGCCGCGCCGGCGCCCGGGAGGTCCACATGTGCGTCTCCTCGCCCCCCATCACCCAGTCCTGCAACTACGGCATCGACACCTCCATCCGCAAGGAACTGATAGCCTCCCGGATGAGCGTCGGGGAAATCGGCCAATCCCTGGGCGTGGACAGCCTCCTCTACCTCTCCGAGTCCGGCCTCCTGAACTCCGTGGGCGACCCCGGGAACGAGCGCAACTGCCTGGAGTGTTTTTCCTGACCGCCTTGCCCCCCGTCCCCCCAAAGCCACGGTCCCAAGCCCCATCCCCAGCCGGTACCGGCCAAACCACGGCCGGGACCGGCTTTTTTCCGCCCGGCGGGCGGCTTGTTCCGCCCAGGCGGGCCAATTTTTTCACCCTTTTCGCCCGAAACCGGCCGCCCGTCGGCCATTTTTGGCAGCCCATTGGTAGGCAAACATACCAATTATCGATAACTTATCCTGCGATCCATCTATTTGCTCCTCTAACTTCTACCTGACTGACCAAAAAAATCTTGCTTTTATCTCCACTTTTAATTATAATCTTGGACAACATAGTCTTGGACCCGGTATTTTTTCATCTCTAATGGATATACTTGCAAGGCCTTATACCCGGCTCAGTGAAACGAAAACTAAACCATGAAAAGTGTCTTATTTTATGATATTATTTTCGGAAGCGGGGCAATCCCTGCGACATCATTTTAGCTTAAAAACGCTGACAACGTCACAGAAAAACTATTCTAAATTTGGTATGGGCAACTTCATATGATAATTTAATTTTTTGCCATAACTACGCCGATCGCGATTAGTGATTTACCTAAATCGTAGTCGTTTGATAATTCTCGTATATGTAAAATTGTACGGTATATACATAATCTTCTAGTTTTCGCTACTATATGTTATTTTTAGTAGATTTAACTTTCCTGATTTGCTTATTATTGTAAGGAGAGCTGGTATGGGATTCCGTTTTAAGATAATTTTGATGTTGGCAATCGTGACCGTGCTTATGTTGGCGCAGATAATCCTTTCCCTGAGTTTAACGAGTTCCCTGAACGACAACATAAGGACGGAGTCCGGCAAACTCGTTACCGATTTAACGACCATCATCCAGAAAGGAACCGAGACCAGCTACGCCCAGACGCTGCAAGCCAACGTGAAAGAACTGACGACGGTTTTGGCCGAGGCCCACAGCGCTCTGGTGACGAGCACCAATTTTTACAAAACCGCGATACACGTGGCCGCCAATGGAAAAAGCGACATGGACATGGCCATGAAAGAGATCGAGGATTTTTGCGTGAGGTCCCTGGGACAGCTCCCCAAGTCCATCTTCGGCTTCGGGGTGACCTTCGAGGTGGCCGGTTTCTCGAAGGGCTACCCGTATTACATGCCCTACGTCTACAGGTCCGGGGAGCAAATCTCCTATCAGTTCGAGGCCGAGGTCGAGGGCAAGGACTGGACCTCGAACATCACCGACGCGGAGAAAAAGGCCTACGTGGACGAGGAGACGGCCAGGGAATATTACTCCATCGCCATACCCAAGGACCATAACCGCGACAGCCCGGCCCCCGAGGAGATGCGCTGGACGGATCCCTACCTGAGCGCCATCAACAACGAGATCCTGATCTCGCTCACGGTCCCCATAAACGAGGGCGGCAAGGCCGTGGGGGTCTCTTACGTGGATCTCTCCCTGCGCAGCCTGACCACGATTTTGGGCAAGCTCGGCGAGCGGAGCAAAAAGACCGTGGGCTTTTCCTTTTCCTGGACAAACCAGGCCATCCTGAGCGTCCTTGAGCTCCCGGATTACACGCCCAGGACCGTCTCCGACCCCAACAACCCCGGCGAGACCATCGTGGAGACGCACAAGATCGCCGACATACCGGTTTTGGGCGACAAGGTCCTGACAATGGCCCGAACCGTCCAGCCAGGGGGCACCAGCATCGACCACGTCCAGTACAAAGACGAAAAATACAGCCTCATAGTCTATAACGAGGCCAACCTCATCGGCATAGCCGTGCTCATGCCCCACGAGGAGCTGTTCGCCGACACCAACCGGGCCCAGCGGTTGATGCAAAACCTCTACGAGAGCCAGGAAAAGGTCCTAAGGAACATACAGATAACGGCCATCGTTTCCCTGGTCATAATCCTCGCCATCCTGATCATAGTGGCCGCCTTCATCCTCAAGGCCACCAAGGAATTGATCGAGCTGGCCATGAGGCTCGACAACGAGGCCAACGACATAACCGAGATCTCGAGGGTCACCTCGGAGATAGCCGGGAAACTCGACGACGACAGCAAGGAGCAGCAGGATTGCCTCAACAGGACCTCGGACGCCATGAAGGACATAGCCGGGCAGATCGAGTCGAGCAGGAAGGCCTCCAAGATGTGCGACGACGCCATGCGGGAGACGGCCCATGAGGTCGAGAGCGGCGGCAACGTGGCCAAGTCCATGAAAAACGCCATGGACAACATCTCCGACACCACCAACAAGATCACCAGGATCCTCAACACCATGCAAGGCATCGCCTTCCAGACCAACCTCCTGGCCCTGAACGCCTCCGTCGAGGCCGCCCGGGCCGGCGAGTCCGGCCAGGGCTTCGCCGTGGTGGCCGGGGAGGTCAGGACCCTGGCCATCCGCTCCAACGAGGCCGCCCAAAAAACCGACAGCCTCATGGAGGTGGCCATCAAGGGCGCAGCCGAGGGCGAGAAGTTCGCCGTCCACCTGAACGAGGGCTTCGATCACATCGGCCACTCGGTCCTGAACGTGACCCAGCACGTCGAGTCCATCACCCAGTCCAGCCAGGAGCAGACCGCCTCCGTGGACTCCGTCTCCCAAAACCTGGCCGAGCTGAACAAAACCGTCGAGCGCAACAACGCCCTGGCCCAAAAATCCCTCGACAATTCCGACACCCTCCTGACCCAGGCCGAGTCGCTCTCCGCCTCGGCCCTGGAGCTCAAGGAGCTCATCCTGGGCAGGAGCCGCTAGGCCGCGAACCCCCACGAAACGATACCGCCGGGCGCCCGCCCGGCGGTATTATTTTATACCCAATCGTGGCTATTTCCGGACGAAAGGCAGCCCTTCCTTGTACTTTTCGTACCATAAGCCGGTAACGGATTTATCGGGCATCCGGGAGCCAACCAAATAGGCCAAGGCATAGCGCATTTGTGGCCCCGATTTGGAATCAAAGTACGTTAAATCATTCCTGAAACTATCCAAGGAATAAGTTTCGTTGGCGTCAAGCAGATGCGCGTAATGAAACACGACCAGAAAAAAAGCGAAAGGGAACCTAATCGGTTCCTTTTGCCTTTTAAGGATGGCGGTAAGCGACTTCTCGACCTCGATATATTCCGAATCGATTAAAATGGGGCTCAGGACATTGTGATTCCCACTTAAATCGTTTATGATTTTATTTATTTGAAGCCCCTCAATGGCTTCTTTTCTGTCTTTTTCCGATACGAACAACGAGAAAAGGGCGAAAGATTTAGCCCACGCATAGGCGCAAGTAAACTCAAGGGCGTCGAACTTTTTATCGCCAGCAAGCGAGCCAGATTTTTTTAGGCAATCCCGGCCGTCTTTCAGCATTCTTTGATTGACCTTAAGGGAGTCGCCAAACAGGGTTTTGGCGAACAAGGTCCCGGTTTGATCGGAACGTATCCCGCGCTGGTTTTCGACCCATTGTTTCCAGTGGTTTTCGAATATGGGCTCTTCCAGTATCACGTTAGCGTTTTTGGCGTCACTTTCGAGCAATCTACGTCCCCGGTCGGAAACCGGTATAAAAGACTCAACACCCTCTATACCCAGCCACGTAAAACTAGCGATGAATCGATCGTCGCGTACGTAATTTTTCCAATCGCTTCTTAATCTTACGATAATAAACGCCCCGTCATCGTTAAACTTGGTAAAAGGAGCTAAATATAATAAACGTAAAAATTTTGTAGTTGTTATGGCCGTTAATTGTATGTAAAAATTCTCAGGCCGGATTATATAGCCCAAGGAAATAAAATTTAGCCATTCAATATAGCTTAAAATAAAATATAGATTATTACCCATTAAAAAAATGAGACCTCCTTTTGATTAGTTAAATAATTATTATCTATAAATATTGTATCATAATAATTATTTGGAATATTACTAATTAATTGATGGCATAAATTAGTGCTATATGATAGAAATAGATTTTGACGACTCCTAGTAACGGCCACAAATAATAAATTAATATCTAAATCAGGATTTTCTAAATCATAATTAGGAGATATATGTAAATTGTAATTTAAATTAGGTATAAAAACATTTCTAAAATCTAAACCCTTAGAACTAAAATACGACATCAAATAGACGACTTGTTTATGATCACTTTCTTTTAGATTACCATAAGAACCACCTAAATACATTAATTTAACATTATTTAACTTCCAAAATTCATTAAAACTAGAATAAGAGAATCTATTACGAAACTTATTAGGTTTTGGAGGAGGTTTTAAACCAGATAAATGAGCTACCGACTTGGAAAATTCATAGATTAAAGTGTTATTCGGAAATAAAATCACCGAGGGATTTCCTGGCCTTGAATTCCTAAGCGCCTCGGTCCAAACCCATTCGTATTCCACGGTAACGTTAGCGGCTTGCACTAATTTAACGCCGGAGTTCGCGTTCGTGTTTTTAATCTCTAGTCCTTCAACGATATGTGCGTCCGGTTTAATGGAAATGGCAATATCAAAAATGTTGCGGGTTAACCGAAAAATTTCAAATAATTCATACTCTTGGACTATTATCAAGTCAGTTAAATCCTCGTAAGTGAAATTTTTCTGAAATATTTGTTGATCAAAGTCACCAGTAATAAATATTTTTTTGGATAATTTTTTAATTTTAAAAAGACGATCTTTATCTAAATCCTGAATTTCATCCAACATGACATAGTCATAAACTTTATTTTGAGAAATAAAGTTATAATTAGTCATTATATTAATTTTTGACAAATTAATATCAGGAGATGTCTTTACAAGTTCAACTAGTGAATTGGTATATGTTATATAACATATACTAGTTTCAGGATTTAAAGCAGATAGTTTTACGAGTAAATGGGTTAATAATAAGGTTTTTCCAGTTCCAGGAAATCCTTTTAACCAGCATACTTTATTTGAATCGTGATTTAGTAGACTATTTAAAATATGAACTTGTTTTTCTGATAAATTATTATTGTTAACCCACCAACTCATATTTATTTTATTTCCCCAATCTACTCTTATGTTTAGATTCAACTAAATTTCTAGGATTATAATTATTATATAAACTTTTATCCTCTATATCTTTAATCTTATCGAGTTCTAATGTTGCTTTATCTAAAAGTTCATTTTTTTGTAATAATTCGCAGATATGAATTAAGTATTGACACTCTAAGAAACTAATTGTATGATTTATAAGTTTATTAGATACGTTTTGAATATATTCATTTAGTAAAATTTCTCCTTCATAATCATTTCTATTATATAGCATTATTCCTAAGCAATATAAAGCTGGAAGATACATACTTTTACTAAGACATTCACGTAGTAGTCGTTCTCTAATATCATCATTATCCTTATATCTTAGAGATAAATTCCAGCAATTACAACCATTAGGATTTCTTTTATAAGCAATTTCGGCCCATTCATCAGATTTTAAGTCTTCCCCGGCCATGGAATAGTTATAACAAATATTGGTCGATAAATCTTCCATGGGATCAATTCGTTCAACCGTAATAAACATTTCAGCGGCCAACGCGAAATCCCCGGCATCCGAAGCTTTTTGGGCGTATTTTTTTACGTAGCTTTTCGGGATACGGCTACCATACTTTAACAAGGCCAAATTAAATTCCCGTTTCGCTTCAAGCATTAATTTTTCTTGTGGTGACAACTCTTTATTGGACAAAGGATTTAAAAAAGCTGTTTTTAATTCTTGATCAATAATTTTTGCCTCTATCAACAATACTTTATCATGAGTTAAAGAAGCATAAATTATAACTTCTTCATTTTCATTGAATCCATTATCATTTTCAGATTCTATAGGTATGACACCTAATAATTTATTTATATTACCAGCACAAATAGGCAATTCAACTATTTTTTGTCCTTGTTTTCCTATAATACATGTGGTTATAAAAGGTTTAGCGGTAGGAACTTCAGTTGATACAGGAACTAAAATTTCTAATTTATTTCCTTTAGTGATTAAACTTATCGTTTCAGAGGTAATCGGTTTGATCATATCGAACCCAAATGCGTGATAACCGAAGCCATGGAGAGCGGTTCCGATGGAAACGTGGGTCCTTAAATCCTTAGGCACCAAGCGCTCGACCGATGTAGGCAAGATATCCATGATGGCCGTCTGAACCAATGGATTTAAGGAGCTACCCCCAATAAACAAAATAGCGTTAATTTCTTTTGATTCTAAATTAGCCTTTTTCAAGGCATCATCTATAGGCGCAAATATATGCGATTTTGTAACCAAAGGGGCATATTTACCTAAATAAGGCTTAAATATTTGTATCAAATCATGTAATTTTAGTGTTGGGCTATCAAGTTTAAATTCGGTATCGCGCAGCTTAAACTTTGGGACGGGACTACCGACGAAAAGTTCGTCGGTCACGTTCCCAAGCCGCTTCAGTGAATCAATATGGCGGTCGGTTAACCATTTTATGGCAATGACTTTTAATTCCTCAGCCGTCGGCTGCAATCTGGGAATGATACGCTCTTCCAAATCCCGTCTGTTAAATTCATCGAAATCCGGGGCAGACTTAAGGAGTTGGGGAACCAGGATTTTCCGGGCTATGTCGGCGTCAAAATTATCCCCGCCCAAGGCCGTAAATCTCGAAATCGCTAAATTTTTTGAAATGAGGTTATTCTTGTCAAATTTGACTTCCAGGATAGAAACGTCACAGGTACCGGCGCCGAAATCAAAGACGATGAGATTGTTGCTTTCACCATCCGTCAACCTTGTTACGAATTTACTGTCAAGATTCGACGTCGCGGCCGCGTTCATATAGCTTAAAAAAGCGGCATTGGGTTCGTCAATGAGGCACCCTTCCTCGATTGGGATGCCGGCGCCTTTAATATCCATGATTAAGTCTTTTCTTTGATTAGCCTCAAATGAGGCTGGCACGGAAATGGCATAATAGACGTGATTGGGATAATTTTTAATCTTTAAGGCTCTAACTATAGAGTCATGAAGGAGCTTAAAAAATAATTTTGTTGCGTCATTGGCATTTTCAATGACTATATCGTAACCTGAAGACTGTTTAAGGGTCGTTTCTGGATAAGTCGGCCCGATATCTATGCCCAACCGCATCTTGAAAGACGAAAAAATATCCCGCCCCTCAAATAATTCTTGTCTCAAAGCATAGGCGTCGGCCCCGAACAATAAATTACCCTTATACCAAGCCAACACGGAATTGACCAAACGATGGCTTAGTTCCCCGCCATACTTGTCGGGCTGGCTTAACTCGAGGGTTTTGCTCTGGATTCTTTGGTCCGCGTCTTTGGTGACGATACTGACGACGGTGGTGGAAGTTCCAAAGTCAATACCCACGTAGGTATTTTTAGCTAATAGTCCAGAAATTTCATCAACATTATCAATTTTATTTGTCAACCAACGACTATTAGTTTCAATTATACCTCTATTTTTAGAAAGACTAACCATAAATCCTCTTTTTGGAATTACAGACTCTAAAAATAAAACGTTATCGATTAGGTTGATTGTCTTGTTGTTAACACTAACACGTTACAACACGGGTGTCAAGTTTTCTTTATGGCATGACATAACTTTGAGAGTACTTTTGCCAAGCGATTGACCGGGCATCGCGCCTCATTTGGGCTGGAGTAAAATGGAAATATCAACTTTAAAACCCATTAAGGCCAAAGAACCCGCCAAGTTATCACGCCCCCTTGTCTCGCGACCACCGGCTCGCCAATACCCATCACGGTCACGGGACCAATCCTGGGAAGAAACCGTTCGGACACAAGCGTAAAAATACCGCCGGTCGCCACGATTGACCGTGGCGGCCGGCGGTTGTTTCGTCGGTTTCTTATGAATGAAAGCGGATTTGGTGGATTTCGCGAGGAAAGATGGGCGCCAAGGTCACTCCACGGGCGGGGTTATGCTCACGGGGCCGGCTTTGGGGTTCGGGGCGACGCCGTCCGAGTCCATGCGTTTTCTGAGCAGGGCCAGGTTGGTCTGGTAGGACTCGCGATCGGGGTCGAGCTCAACGGCGCGGGACAGATCGGCGAAGGCCTCGTGGAGCCTGTCGAGCCTGGCCAGGACCTGGCCCCTGAAAAATATGGCCTGGGGGTAATCGGGCCACTGGTTGAGGGCCCTGGTGAAATCGTAGACGGCCTCTTCCAGATCGCCCTTGTCCCGCTTGGCCTCGCCCCTCAGGAGGTAACTCACGGCCCTTTCCTTGACCGAGAGGCCCCGGCGCCTGATGATGCCGGTATAGATGGTTATGGCCTCGTCATAGTCGCCCCGCCGGTGGGCCAGGTAGCCCTTCTCGACCGTCTCGACCAGGCTTGGCTGCTGGAGTTGCGGGGCCAGGGTCTGGGCCTGGGCGGCCGGGGCGTTGGCCATGATGGCCAAAGCCAAGCCGAGGGCCGCGATTATGCATATATTTATGGTGAATTTGGACGTTTCGCTGACATTCATGGTTTTCTGGCTGGCCTCCTTGGGGGCGGCAAGGCTTATTCGTTAACAATTATACCGCGTTTCGGTTTAAAAGCCCAAGAAAACGCATACCATGGCTTCGAAAAAATTTTTTTCGCTCTCACTTTTTGGTCCCAAGGCGGAACTGATCGGCCACGTCCATGGGTTTACCCATGGATTACCGGGCCCTTGGGGTAAGCGCCGCCCCCCCGGGCCGTGTTTCCCGTCCCGCTTTTTGGGGCAAAGGCCTCAATCGGCCACGAACCGGGCGAAGGGCCAAAATTTGTCAAGCGGGCAATCGAAGCTCATCCTCTCACGGCTTATGGGGTGGACGAAGCTCAGGTGGGTCGAGCATAGCCCGATGGCCTCCCCGCCGGGGGCGGTCCCGGGGGCCCCGTAATGGCCGTCCCCGTAGATCGGGTGGCCGATGGAGGACAGCTGGGCCCGGATTTGGTGCTTGAAGCCGGTGATCAGCTCCACCTCGAGCCTCGCGACCCTGGCCCCGTCGACGGTCCCGGTCCCGAGGACCCGGTAGCGCAGGCGGCAGGGGGTACCGCTCTCCTGGCCCCTGGGCAGCCTGGTGACGCAGCCGTCCCGCAAAAGGTCCTGGGACAAATCGGCCTCGGGGGGGTCGGGCCGCCCCAGGCAGATGGCCGCGTAGACCTTGGTGATGGCCCGCTCCCTGAACTGGGCCGATATCCGCGCGGCCGCCTTGGAGGTTTTGGCTATGACCATCAAACCGCCCACCTGCCTGTCCAGGCGGTGGCACAGGCCCACGAAAGGGCGCCCGCCCTGGGGGCGGTTGTCCGCCACGCGCCGCCGCGCCCACTCCAGGGCGTCCGGGCGGTCGCCGCAGCCGTCGGCCTGGGAGAGCCAGCCGTTCGGCTTGGTGATCACCATCAGTTGCCGGTCCTCGTAGACGGCCTCGGGGAGGGTCAGGGTCGCCTTCCCGCCGGTCCCGGCTCCCATGTCGTTCGGGTTTTTCATCGCGTTCACGGGCCAGACCCGTCCCCCCGCGGCCTTTCGGCTACCGGGCATGGGCCTTGCCGGTACGGGCCTGGCCGGCCCGGGCCTGGCCGGGGGCGGGATGGCGTCGGGGAATTGATCATTTGCCACAGCTAGATAAAAAAAACACTTTATTAGTACCCAATTCTCAATTATACTTGACGTTAGTCCAAAGGGGACGTAAACGATCTGATTATACCACAGCATTAACTCCCTGGAAGCCCCAAGTCCGCCCAGGCTCCGGTCGTCCGGGCTTTTCCGGTTCATATCGCGCTTACCGGGTCAGAGGAAACGCAAACGCATGGATTACCTTAGCCGAAAAGTGGACAAGGACTCAGCCTCCCTGATTTTTTCCGAGTTTCTCAAGGCCGGGCTGGCCCTCGAGCCGCTTGAGCTTGAGCGCTTCTTTTGGCTCGACCAAACCTTGAGGCGGCTAAACGAAGAGCTGGACCTCACCAGGATCAGGGAACCAAAAGCCATAGTCATCAAGCACTACCTCGACTCGGTCCTGGCCGCCAACCTGATCGAGCCGAAGGGCCCGTTGATGGATCTGGGCTCGGGGGCGGGCTTTCCCGGCATCCCCATGGCCATCATGCGGCCGGACTGGCACATCGTCCTGGCCGAGCCCCGCGGCAAGCGGCTGGCTTTCATCGAGGAGGTCATCGACCTTCTGGGCCTCGGTAACGTCGAGGTCTACCCCCACAAGGTCAACGAGAACTTCCAGGGCCAGATCGACAGCATGGTGGCCAGGGACTTCGGGCCGAGCGTCGGGATAATCGCCCTGGCCTCGCGCATCCTGCCCCCCGGCGGCAGGCTCCACCTGATGAAAGGCCCGACCGTGGACATGGAACTGTCCGAGGCGGCCCGGCATCCCTCGTGGCAATCCTTCGGGGACGTCCAGGACCATTATTACACCCTCGGGGCCGAGAGGATTAAGCGAAGGTTAATCACCTTGGTCAAGAACGGGCCCAAGGGCGATCCCCTGTCCGGCCCGCGCCGCAAGGTCACCGAGATAGCCAGCCACATGAACCCGAGGTTCAAGCACTGGGCCAAGCTGCTGGAGGGGCGCAACATCAAAAAAACCGGGGAGGCCCTGATCTCCGGCAAAAAGATCGTCACCGAGCTCCTGGGGACCGATCCGGCCAACGTGGCCAGCCTCCTCGCGGTGGGGAAAGCCGACTACGAGAACCTAAACGTACCCGACGGGGTCGAAATCTTCCACCTGAGACCGGAAATATTCCACAAACTGGACCTTTTCGGGACCGGGCCGCCCCTTTTGATCGTCCCCACCCCCATCCCGGTGAGCTGGAGGCCCGAGGAGCCCTTCGTCGGGGTCAGGCTGCTCGTCCCCTTCCAGGACCCCTCCAACGCCGGGGCGGTCATCAGGAGCGCGGCGGCCATGGGCGTGGACGTCATATTGCTCAAGGAGGCCGCCAACCCCTACCACCCGAAGGCTTTGAGGGCGGCGGGCCCGGCCGTCTTCAAGACCACCATCCTGAGCGGGCCCTCCATCTCCGAGCTCCCCATGGTGGGCAACATGTTCGCCCTGACCCCCAAAGGCCAAAACATCCACAAATTCGAGGCCTCGGGATACGTGGCCGACGGCCTGTACCTGGTCATGGGCATCGAGGGCCCGGGGCTGCCTGGCATCGATTTCCCCCCGGAGAGGTGCCTTGCCATCCCCATGAAGCCCGGGGTGGAATCACTGAACGCCGCCACGGCGGCGGCCATAGCCATGGCCCTGGTCACGGCCGGCGATTTTTCCTAGGGCCCAAAGGGGCCTAAATCGCCCCCGATTGACAGGATTAAGACAACCCAAAAACCATTATTGCCGTGACTCACCCGTCCAGATACGCGGAAAGCGGTTGAAAGAACTTTTTTAGGGTTCTTCCAACCGCTTTTAGTTAGACCCTTCGGGCCGAGCCTTTGGGGTAAGCGACCCCGCGCTAAACGAAGATGTTCAGTTTGGAGCCAATGCCAGTCAGCATGGCCACGGCAAAAAGCGCGGTCTGTTGCTGCTGGTAGGCCAGCTGCTGCTGGGCGACGACCTCGATGGTTTTCAAGGCCAGCTCGGTCTGGGCTTTTTGGCCTTCGATCAAGGTCTGCGCCAGTTTGCCGGTAAGGGCTCCATAACCGGTGGAATTAACGTTCATGGTTATGCCCTCCATGGTATAAGATGAGACCTCGTCCTGAGATCTACTCGTCCATCTTACTTATCGGCACCACGGGGCATAACTTGAAGGAATCGGTCAGGTTTATTTCCGACCGACCTTTAGTTTTTTTTGCCGGCCCACCCGACCCCTATCGGCCCAACGAACCCGATCAATCGTCGTCATCGTCGTCAATCAGGCCCTGGTTGACGATGGCCCTCAGCTCCTTGCCGGGCTTGAAGATGGGCATTTTTTTCGACTTAACCGGGATTGCCTCGCCGCTCTTGGGGTTGCGCCCGACGTAGGCGCCGTATTTCCTAACGGAGAAAGAGCCAAAACCTCTCAGTTCCGCCCTTTCCTCGTTACTCAGACCCTCCACGATGGCGTCGAAAAAGGAATTAACCACCGTCTCGGCTTCTTTCAGGTTAATTTTGTTGGAACTGGCCAGTTCCGTGATCAATTCGGATTTATTCACGAGTACCTCTCAACGGACTTAGGATGGAACCAGTCACCTTGTCCAGAGCGTTTTATAGCAAACGGTTAAAAGATTTTCAAGTGGTTCCCGGTGTTGCGCCTGGCAAAAAACGTTGGTCCACGAAGGTGAATCATGTGACTTTCCACAAGTAGGCAAAATGAGAACTAAAATTTTTTAGGCGGGTGATAAATCAGCCGCTTTACTTATATATATCATTTACAATCGAACTATGTCAAGAAAATTTAAGGTTTTCGCTACCATCCATTACATTAAACCAATTATACCAATAAAATCAGGCATAAAAGTTTTTCGGGGTGATCGGTTCGGCGATTTTTTGCAACGTCCCGGTAAAACGACGGATGCTTACCGGCTTGTTCGCTCTCTCCCAAGCCGCGAACAAAACCTTACGCGTCAACGCTTTCCTAAAATAACGCAATCCCCGGCGGGATCATCCCCCGGGCGGTGACGGCGATCGGCCCCAAAAGAGCGGGGCAAAAACATACGAACGGCCATTAGGGCCCGTGGGATCCGGCCATCGCAGCCGCGTGGCCCCAAACGCCTGGCCCGCAAGGGTCTCCCCGCCCAAGGCCGTTAAGCCGCCCCGTCAAGGCGGGGAGAGGTTTTCGGGGAGCCTAAGGCGGTTCCCCTAAACCGGGGGGCGGCGATTTAGGTAATGACGTCAAGTTTTTGGGTCTTGAAAGGCGCGCTTTCGGGCCATGCCCGCGAAGCCATTTTTACTAGGTCTGGCTCAATTTTTAAAATTATACCACACAACCGCCTAGATTTTTAACTAAATTTTTCCGATACTTTTTCTCCCTACCGAAGATGTCCAGCCTGATTTTTTGCTTGTTCCGAAATATTATAATATTTCAGATAATTTTCAAGTCTGATTGACCTGTTTGCTAAAAAAATATATAATCAACCCGACGAAAATTCTCGTTACCGGAAGTTTTTGCGAATTTTCCTTAGTAAAATATAGATAATTAGAAAATCCAATAAGTTATATTTCACAAGGCAGACAACAGACAGTTGTGTAAGTTATCGATCCACGTCTATGCACGAAATTACTGGTAAAAAATTAACTTTACAACGCTATGACAACTTATTAACCCATAATAATCCAATTTCAACACGAGAGTACATCGACCTTTAATTACGCCATAAAGATTAAAATTAAATATTTTTATAAATGTTTTATAGCTTTATTAGAAGATAATAAACTATTTAACACTCTTAATTTTACCCTTTATTGGGTAGAAAATATTATAGTCTCACCGATAAATTTTCATAATTTTTCGCAAGACATCCACTTTTAGTATACCGCGTCGGCGTCGTTCCGACAACCATTATCGTAACCGTCATGGGGGATTAGGCTGACCCCGACGGCACGCGCCGGTCCCGCGTCTTCGCCCCGGCCTTTGAACGTCCCCCGGGAATGGGCCTTTCGGCCCATTGTCGATATCCAGTGGATAATCCTAGAATTTCCATCGCCCGCCAGGTTATCCATTCCCCCGGGCGATATTTTTCCCAACAAAACACTTTAACTGTCTATAAAGACACTACTTATATCTTCAAGCATCTGGTATATATGTCTATTTTTTATATCAATCCGGTCAATCTGATTCAAACGTTGACCATGGCCCTGGACCTTGCCGTTGACGGGGTAAGCCTTCACCAAAGGCGGACCGCCATCATCTGCAGCCACCTGGCCGAACGACTTAACCTAAAGCTCACCGACGAACACAACCTGTTAAGCGCCGCCTTGCTCCATGACATCGGCGCGGCCTCGTCCATGGAGGAGCGCCAAAAGCTGGCCAACCCCAACCTGGGCTGGGACAGGCACGACATCTTTAACCATGCCGAGAAAGGCTACCAGTTACTGGTCAATTCCGACACGTTCCTGGACATCGCCGAGGCCATACGCTATCACCACGACAACTGGAACGGCAACAACCCCTCGGGGTTGGTGGGCCCGGACATCCCGCTTAGCGCCCGCATCATCCACCTGGCCGATCGGATCGAGATCAACACCAAAAAAACCGGCCCGATCCTTCACAACTGCGCCAGGGTACAAAAACTGATCCAGGGGGGCAGCGGCACCTCCTTCGACCCCGATTTGGTCGATATATTCATGGATTGCTCGGTCAAGGAGAGTTTTTGGCTCGATCTGACCGTCCCGGATCTGGCCAGCATCCTAAACGAGAAGATGAAGATGGGGACCACCCCCCTCACCATTTTCGACATGCTGCACGTGGCCGAGATCTTCGCCACCATCATCGACCGCATGAGCCGCTTCACGGCCACCCATTCCAGGAGCGTCTCGGGCGTGGCCGTGTTTTTGGCCAAGTGGAACGGCTTCTCGCAAAACGAGATGTACATGATGCGCATAGCCGGGCTCCTGCACGACCTGGGCAAACTGTCCATACCCAACGCCATCCTGGAAAAGCCCGGCCCGCTGACCAACGAGGAGCAGCTCATAGTCAGGCAGCACACCTATTTCACCTTCATGATCCTCGATCAGATCAGCCAGTTCAAAACCGTGGCCGAGTGGGCCGCCTGGCATCACGAAACCCTGGACGGGAAAGGCTACCCCTTTAAACTCGGCGACGCCTCCCTCACCCTGGGCGCCAGGATCATGGCCGTGGCCGACATCTTCGTGGCCCTGGCCGAGAACCGCCCCTACCGCAAAAAGCTCCCCAGGGAATCGATATCCCGGATAATGACCGGCATGGTCAAGGAACATAAAATCTCCGACCGTATCGTCCAGTCCCTTTTCGATAACTACAACGAGGCCGAGCTGGTGGTCCAAACCATGGAATCCATGGCCATCCAAACCCTGGAACCTAGCGTCCTGTACTCAGCCAAGTAAAGAACCGCCGCGCCGCTACGCCAAGCTTAGCGGCGAACCAAAACCCCCCACCTAACCCCGCCAAAACAAAGGAAATCATCCCCTAGCCACCACCCACCCGGTAGCTTTTCGGCCCATGATTCCCGAAATCATGCAAACCGTTAAAAAGTCAACCTACGAAGCTAAATTAATTATTTTTGCCTCATAAAAATTTTTAACGCTAATCATATAAATTATTTGTCGTGCAAAGCGAAGCCATATTTTGCCGGCTGCGGCGCCATGGAAACCGATAACGAGATCGATCCCCGGAGACGCATGAAACAAGGCGGGATGCCCCGAACCATCGAAAACGGGCGGGCCGGCGCCCCCCTTAAGGCCAAGGGTGGAACCGAACCCCGGGAATCGGTCGCTTTCCCGGCCCATTGGCCCCATGAAAATCGATATTGACAAGCCGGCCCGAATGAGGCATAATGACGACTTTGCACACCTGAACGGTGGGTGTAGCTCAGATTGGTTAGAGCGCCAGGTTGTGGCCCTGGAGGCCGTGGGTTCAAGTCCCATTACCCACCCCAACGTAACGCGACTAAAGTTTGGATGAATCACGCCCCTTAAGTGCCGGAGTGGCGGAATTGGTAGACGCACAGGTCTCAAAAACCTGCGAGTTTTACTCATGTCGGTTCGACCCCGACCTCCGGTACCAATAGAAAATACCATACGTTATATATAGATGGATTAAACGGGAACCCCTTGGCCGGCAAGGGGTTTTTCGTTTTTGGGCCATGGCCGAGGGGCGGGAAATCCCGCCCGGTTAGGGGCGCCGAAAATCGTGCCCCGTCCTGGCCGCTTTGGGGCGGTGAATCATATGCCGGGTATCGTCAGGCGTTTGCCAATCGATGGGCTAAGTTACTGAAAATC
>JAITKA010000165.1 GCA_031278635.1 Deltaproteobacteria bacterium
GGGATTTAAAATTTTTGACTAAACTAACAAAATATGGTATATTGTATTGTTAAAAACCCCCAGCCATAGCTGCCAGGGCAAAATCACCTTATGGGGACGGGGCAGAATCTTGGCCCGCCCGAAATCGTTTCGCTAACCTCGGAGGCGACATGTTTAAAGTCAGAGTTAGAAGGGAAGAGTTGGCCAAAATGGTGGCCCAATGCTCTTCCGTGGTGGCCAAGCGCTCGACGATGGATATTTTCATGCGGATCCTTTTGACGGCCGAGGAAAATCACCTGACCATGTCGGCCACCGACCTTGAGGTCACCCTGCAGACCCGCATCCCGGCCGAGGTCAGCGGCACCGGCGAGGTGGCCATAAAGCCCAAGTCCCTTTCCGATTACCTCAGGGGGGGCACGGCCGACGAGGTTTTGCTGGAGCTGGGCGAGAATTTCACCCTGCACGCCGTCTGCGGCGGCTACAAAAGCGATCACTTTGGCATCTCCTCGGAGCATTTCCCCCTGATCTCGAGGGCCGAGGAGTCCGAGTTCGTCAGGATCGACGCCAGGGCCCTTTCCGACGCCATAGACAAAACCATCTACTCGGTCAGCTCCTCGGACGAGACTTATAACCTTAAGGGCATATATTTCATACGGGAAGAGGCCGAGGATACCCCCAAATGCCTCAAATTGGTCTCGACCGACGCCCAGCGCCTTAACGTGGCCACGGTGCAGGCCGAGAACCTGGACGTCTTCCCGGAAACCGGCGGCCTCCTGGTGCCCCGGAAAGGCCTCCAGGAATTACGGAACCTGTGCGAGCCCCTGGTCGATATCCACCTCGGCGTCTACGACAACAGCCTGGTCGCCAGGACCGACGATTCGGTCATGAAAATCCGCCTCCTGTCGGGCAATTTCCCCGAGTACAGGGCCATCCTGCCGACCGAGCTCGGGTACAGGATCTGGCTCAACCGCAAGAACTTCCTCGCCACCGTTAAGCGCATCTGCATCCTGACCGACGACAACTACCACCTGGCCAAGTTCGTTTTCAACGGCGATCTCCTGACCATCTCCTCCACCAACCCGGAACTGGGCCAAACCGAGGACTCGCTGGGCATAGATTACGACGGGCCCGAGATCACGACGCGGTTTAACCCCAACTTTTTCGTGGACCTCCTGGACTCCCTCAAAAGCGATCGGGTCTCCCTCGAGTTCAGCGATTCCCATCCCTCGTATTTCGTGACCGCCCCGGAGGACCCGGGCTACTCGGGCGTGCTCGTCAGCGTCTCCTACGACGTCTGAGACCCCAAAGGGGCCCCTTATGGGCCCCCTTTACCGAAGGCCGCCAATAACCGCAGACCATAATTATTTTATCTAAATCATACACAAACGACAAAACGGGAGCGCAATGACAGACAATTTGCCAAAAGAAGATTACGGTGCCGAAAACATCCAGGTCCTCGAGGGCCTGGAAGCCGTCCGCAAGCGCCCCTCGATGTACATCGGGAGCATCTCCAGCCAGGGCCTGCACCACCTCGTCTACGAGGTCGTCGATAACTCCATAGACGAGGCCATGGCCGGTTACTGCGACCGCATCGAGGTGACCATCACCCCGGCCGGGACGGTCAAGGTCCAGGACAACGGCCGCGGCATCCCCGTGGACATCCATCCCACCGAGAAGGTTTCCGCCGTCCAGGTGGTCATGACCAAACTCCACGCCGGGGGCAAATTCGACAAGAAAAATTACAAGGTCTCCGGCGGGCTCCACGGGGTGGGCGTGTCGGTGGTCAACGCCCTCTCGGAGTTTTTGGAGGTCGAGGTCAAAAGGAACCACGTCCGCTACCGCCAGCGCTACGAGCGGGGCGTCCCGGTGACCCCCCTGACCGAGAGCGGCAAGGTCGAGAGGACCGGGACCATGGTCCATTTCAAGCCGGACGGGACCATTTTCGAGACCACGGAGTTTGACTTCGAGATCCTGTCCAAAAGGCTTAGGGAGCTGGCCTTCCTCAACAAGGGCCTCTACGTGAGCATTCACGACGAGCGCACCTCGGAATTCCGCGAATACCAGTACAAGGGCGGCCTGGTCGAGTTCGTGGCCCACCTGAACCGCCAGAAGACGGCCCTGCACGACAAGCCCATTTACCTTGAGGGCACCAACGGCGATATCATGGTCGAGGTGGCCTTCCAGTATAACGACAGCTACTCGGAAAACATCCTCTCGTTCGCCAACAACATCAACACCGTGGAGGGCGGGACCCATCTGTCGGGCTTCAAGACGGCCCTGACCCGGGCCGTCAACCAGTACCTGACCAACGGCAACATCCCCAAAAACCTCAAGGGCACGGCCCTGGACGGGGACGACGTCCGCGAGGGCCTGGCCGCCGTGATCAGCGTCCGGGTCCCCGAGCCCCAGTTCGAGGGCCAGACCAAGGCCAAGCTGGGGAACGCCACCATAAAGGGTCTGGTGGACACCCTAGTCTACGAAAAGTTAAACACGTTCCTGGAAGAAAACCCGAACGTGGCCAAAAAGATCATGACAAAGGTGGTCGACGCGGCCAGGGCCAGGGAGGCCGCCCGCAAGGCCAGGGAGACCGTGCGCTCCAAGGGGGCCGGCTCCGGCAACACCCTCAGCGGCAAACTCGCCGACTGCCAGTCCAAGAACCCGGAAATCTGCGAGCTCTTCCTGGTCGAGGGTAACAGCGCCGGCGGCAGCGCCAAGCAGGGCCGGGACCGCAAGTTCCAGGCCATATTGCCCCTGAGGGGCAAGATCCTCAACGTGGAGAGGGCCCGCTTCGACCGCATAGTCAATAACGAGGAGATCCGGAACATCATCACGGCCCTGGGCACGGGCATAGGCCCGGTGGGCTCCTCCGGCTCCAACCTCGAGAAACTTAGGTACCATAAAGTGGTCATCATGACCGACGCCGACGTCGACGGTTCCCACATAAGGACCCTTTTGTTGACCCTCTTTTACCGACAGATGCCCGAGTTGATCGAAAGGGGCCACGTTTATATCGCCCAACCGCCCCTCTTCGGTGTCAAGTCCGGCCAAAAGGAGCTCTACCTCAAGGACGAGGCCAGCCTCCGTAACTTCACCATGGACCGCTACTCGGAGGATCGCTCCCTGACCGGCGAGGGCTCGGTCGAGCCCCTCGAGGCCGAGAAACTCAAGGACTTCCTCGACACCCTCATAGCCGAGCGCGACTTCAAGGACCGTTACGCCCGCCTGGGCTTCCCGCCCAAGCTCTGGCCCCTCATGCACGCCGCCCTGAAAAAGAACCCCGTGGGCTTCGACGACGAGGCCTTCGCCCAGGAACTGGCCGACACCCTGACCGCCCACGGCCTGGCCGTGGACGGCCCGACCCGGCAGACCCCCCCGGTAAACCCCGACGACGAGGCCAACGGCAACGGCCTAAACGGCAACGGCCATTACGGCTTCAAGCTCACCATGCGGGCCGTCCACGACAACCGCAAGACCCTGACCTTCAACCGCGATTTCCAGACCGGCGAGCTCTTCTCCAAATACTTCAAGCTCAAGGAGAAAACGACCGGCTTCGTCAAGCCGCCCTATACCATCAAGAACAAGGACAGGCGCTACCAAATCGAGAGCGAGGCCGAGCTCCTCGAGGACATGAACAACGCGGGCCAGAAGGGCCTCCGTATCCAGCGCTACAAAGGCCTCGGCGAGATGAACCCGCCCCAGCTCTGGGAGACGACCATGAACCCCTCCAAACGCACCTTCATGAAGGTCCGCATCGAGGACGCCATGGACGCGGACGACATCTTCACCGTCCTGATGGGCGACGAGGTCAACCCCAGGCGCGAGTTCATCCGCGAAAACGCCCTCCACGTCCGGGAGCTGGACATCTAGCCACCCCATGATAAAAACCGGCCGCCCGGCGGGGGCCCCCGGCCCCTCCCGGGCGGTCGGTTTTTTTATTGGGGCGGGGGCCCTTTTCAGCCTATGACCGAGTCGGCCGGCCTGTACAGCCCGCCCAGGCCAAAGGCCTCGGCCACGGCCCCGTAGGTGATGAAGCCCTTGTAGACGTTAAGGCCGCGCCTTAAGGCCCCGTTCTCCCGGCAGGCCCTCTCCGGCCCCTTCCCGGCCAGCTCGAGGCCCCACCTCACGGTCGCGTTATTCAGGGCATAGGTCGAGGTCCGGGCATAGGCGCCGGGCATGTTCGAGACGCAGTAATGGAGGACCCCATCGACCGCGTAGACCGGGTCGCTGTGGGTGGTCGCCCTGGAACTCTCGAAACAGCCGCCCTGGTCTATGGCCACGTCAACCAGGACCGCGCCGCTCTTCATGAGCCGCAATTGCTCCCGCCTGACAAGCTTGGGGGCCTTGGCCCCGGGCACCAGCACCGCCCCGACCACGATGTCCGCGGACCTAAGCTTCCCCTCCAAGGTGATCGGGTCGTTGTACAGGCAGTGGACGTTCGGGGGCAGGATCTCGCTTAAATACCCCAGCCGCTCCAGGTTCACGTCCAGAACCGACACGGCGGCCTCAAGCCCCCCGGCCACGCGCGCCGCGTTGGCCCCGACCACGCCCCCGCCCAATACCAGAATCTCGGCCGGGGCCACCCCGGTCACCCCCATGGGCAACACGCCCCGCCCGCCCTGGGGCCTGGCCAGATAAAAGGCCCCCATCAGGCTGGCCATGCGCCCGGCGACCTCGCTCATGGGCTTAAGGAGCGGCAGCGCCCGCCCCTCCTGCACCGTCTCGTAGGCCAAAGCGACGATCTTCCTCTCAAGGCAGGCCCTAAGGAGCCTCTCCTCGGCCGCGAAGTGAAAATAGGTATAGATTACCTGATTCTCCCTCATCAGGCCGTATTCGACCTCCAGGGGCTCCTTGACCTTGACGATCATGTCGGCCCTTCCCCAGACCTCCCCGGCGGTAGCCACGACCCTCGCCCCCACCGCCGCGTACTCCCCGTCCCCTATGGCCGACCCAAGCCCGCACGACCTCTCGACGCACACCTCGTGGCCCGCCTCGACATAGGCGTGGGCCGCGGCCGGGGTCAGTCCCACCCTGTTCTCGTTATTCTTAATCTCCCTGGGGCATCCCACTATCATAACCCTCACCTCGCGATTCCCGCACCGTTACGCCATACCGGCCGCCCCCCCGCTTACCCCGGACGCCCGCCCAGGACATGGGGCCATAACCCATGTTACCACAAAACATGTGACCCGTG
>JAITKA010000002.1 GCA_031278635.1 Deltaproteobacteria bacterium
TCTAGGGTTTAGGCCGTTATTTTAGGCAAAGGGGCTCACTTCAGGTCGGGGTGGGCCGTCGCCCAGGCGGCCAGTCTCTCGCGGTTTATCTTGGCGTTGTGGCGGATGTCCACGGGGAAGTTTCGGTAGCGGAGGAAGGAGGCGATGGCCTTGGTCCGGGGGTTGATGCGGCCCAGGGCCTTGAGCTCCTCGACCAGCTCGGCCCAGGCCTTGGGCGAGAGGCGTTTTTGGGCGGGCTCGATGATCATGACCGGCTTGGCCTGGCCGGCCGGGCCCACGCCCACGAGGGCGCTTCGGCGGACCCTGGGGTGGTTGTTGAAGATGGCCTCGCAGGAAACGGTGAAGTAGACGGCCTTGTCGCAGACGACCCGTTGGCTCTTGCGGCCGCAGAACCACATGCGGCCCTGGGCGTCCTGCCAGCCCAGATCGCCCATGCGGCGCCAGGTGGCCCCGTCGGGGCCTTTGGTCAGGCTAAGGGCCGTCTCCTTGGGCCGCTCGAAGTAGTTGAGGGCGACCACGGGGCCGGTGGCCACGAATTCGCCGACCTCGCCCATGGGCAGGATCTGGTTCTCGCCGAAGGAGCCGAGGGGCCCGTCGCTTATGGGGATGACGGCCATCTTGTGGCCGGCCACGGGTTTGCCCACGCACATGCCGAAGCCCTGCTCGGTCATGCCCTTGGCCCCGGCGATGTCGGCCGCCTCGACGCTGGTCAGGGGCATGGCCTCGGTGGCCCCGTAGGGGGTGAAGAGGCGGCCGTCGGGGCCCATGGTCTGGGAGAAATCGAGGGCCACCTGGGGCGGGATGGGGGCCCCGGCGGAGATGACGCGCTTTAGGTTCTTGAAGGTCAGCTTGTTCTCGGTGGCGTAGGCCGAGAGGCGGGCGAGGAGGGCCGGGGAGGCGAAGACGCTGGTGCAGTTTTCCTCGTTCAGGGCGCTCAGGATTTTCCTGGGGTCGGCGTGCCCGGGTTTGGTCGGGTTCATGTTGGGGATGACGGCGGTCAGGCCCAGGGCGGTGGAGAAAAGCGAGAAGAGGGGGAAGGTGGCCAGATCTATGCCGCCCTTGGCCATGTCGAAGGTATCCCTGATGAGGCCCACCTGGGCCCGGAACATGCCGTGGGTGTATATCGTGCCCTTGGCCAGGCCCGTGGCCCCGGAGGTGAAGAGTATGGCCGCCGCGTCGCCGGGGAGGGTCCGGGCGGGGCGGAAGCCCTCGGCCGGGGCGCCCCCGGTCAGGATTTTTTTGAAGCCCTGGCCGCCCCAGAAAAGCTTGGGGCCCAGGGTCACCCGGTGCTTGATGCCGGCGAAGTATTTGGGCATGAGGAGGGTGGCCATGTGGCCCATGGTGACCCCCACGAGGCCCTTGGGCTTGCTCTCCGAGAGGCACAGGAACATGCGCTTGAGGCCCATGCCCGGGTCTACCATGACCGGGACCAGGCCGGCCTTGAAGAGCCCGAAAATCACGATGAAAAAGTCCGGGCCGGGCGGGACCATGACCACGACCCGGTCGCCGACCTCAAGGGGGCCCTGGCTCAGGGCCTGGCCCAGGGCGGTGGAGTCCCTTTCCAGCTGGGCGTAGGTCAGCCTGGAGCGGCCCAGGGAGTCGGGGCCGCGGCGGTTTATGACGGCCACCCGCTCGGGGCCGTCTTTGGCGGCCTCGGTGAGAAGGGAGGAGATATTGAAAGTTTCGTTGGGGTTGGCCGGGTTGTCCATTAATTACCTTTTCTCGGGGCCGCGTCGGGGCCGGGCAAGGGTAGGGGGCCTTAAACGCCTATGGCCTTCCCCAGGAAGGCCGAGACGGCCTGGAGGATGGCCCCTGGCTCGTCCTCCAGGAGCCAGTGGCCGGCCCTGGGCAGGGCCGTCACCTCGGCCTGGGGGCGCCTGGCCCGGATGTCGTCCAGGAAGGGCTTGGAGAAGACGAAATCCCTGAGGCCCCAGGCGATCAGGGTCGGCTTGGCGGCGAGGCGGGCGAAATTCCGGCCGGCCTCGGAAAGGGCCCCGTGGCTGGGGTGCTTTTCCCCCAAGGGGATGTCGGCCACGAAGGCCGGGAGGGCCCTGCGGTGGGCGGCCAGCCGGTAGGGGGCGAGGAAACCCTCGATGGCCGTGGGGCTCATGGGCCTCACCGTCCCGTAGCGGACCACCCCCTTGGCGAAGAGGTTGAGATCGGTCGCCAAAAAGCCGCCCAGGAAACGGCAGCCATGGAAGAGGGTCAGGCGGGCCGGGAGCCTGAAGCCCCTGGGCCGGGCGAGGCCCGTGTTCATGATGGTGACCGAGGCCAGGCGATCGGGGTTTTGGCCGGCCCAGCCCAGGCCGACCGGCCCGCCCCAGTCGTGGACGATCAGGTGGATGGGCTCGGCGAGGTTAAGGCTGTCGATCCAGCGGCCGAAATCGGCCTGGCGCTCCCCCAGGGTGTAGCCGTAGCCGTCCTCGGGCCTGGACGAGAGGCCCATGCCCAGGTGGTCCAGGGCCAGGCGGCGGTAACCGGCCAGGTTTTTGATCAGGTGCCGGTACATGAAGGACCAGGTCGGGTTGCCGTGGACCATGACCACCGGGGGCCCGTGGCCCTCGTCCACGTAATGGATGGCCCGGCCCGGGCCCAGCTCGAGGAAGCGGGAGGCGAAGGGGTACTCCATCCGCCACGGGCCCGTGGCCACCATGGGGAGCCGCAGGGTCATGGCAGCGCCCCCGCGGGGGCCAATGCCCCCGGGCCCTGGGGCCGGGGGTCGCGTGGGTGGGTTTCGGGTCGCATGGCTGTGGGCGGTCCCCTATTCCAAGACTACCGGGACGTATTGGAAGGTTTGGACGTCAACCAAGCCCTTGACCGTGAGTTTCAGGCTTGGGATGACCGGGAGGCTCATGAAGGCCAGGGTCATGAAGGGGTCGAAATCCTGGTCGAAGCCCAGCTCGGCGCCTTTCATCCGCAGGCCGTCCAGGGCGGCCGAGATCTCCCCGAGGCTGAGCTCGCTCATCAGGCCCCCCAGGGGCAGGGCCAGGGAGGCGATGACCTTGCCGTTGAGGGCCAGGGCCAGGCCCCCGCCCATGGCCTCCAGGGCCTTGGCGCAGGCCAGGATGTCCGGGTCGCTCATGCCGGCCACGATCAGGTTGTGGGAGTCGTGGCTGACGGTCGAGGCGATGGCCCCGCGCCTCAGGCCCAGGCCCCAGATGAAGCCCTTGGCCGGCGGCCAGGGGTCGCCGTAGCGGGGGAAGACGACCAGCTTGCAGAGGTCCTTCCCGGGGTCGGCCCGGAACTGGCCGTCTATCGGGGGGACGCTCATGATGAGGTGCTCGGTCAGTACCTGGCCCGGGACCACGCCGATGACCCTGATCCTGGTCCCCGTGGCCTGGATGGCCAGATCCTCAAGGGAAACGGGCCCCAGTCTCACCGTGTCCCGGAGGGCCCGGTCCCGGGCGGCTATGGCCTGGGCGTCCTGGCCGGGCGGGGGGACGAAGGTCGAGCGGCCGTTCTCGGCTATGGCTTTCCCGGCCTTCCAGACCTTGATTGGCTTAAAGTCGTAGAGATCGGGGTAGAGGGCCATGTCGGCTATCTTGCCGGGCGTGAGGGCCCCCAGGTCCCTTAGCCCGTAGTGCAGGGCCGCGTTGAGCGTGGCCATGTTCAGGATGGTGGGCCGGGAAACGCCCGAGGCCCGGAGGGCCAGGGCCACAAGGTAATTTATCGAGCCGCTCAGGTGGAGGTCCTGGGCGTGGCGATCGTCGGTGGCCAGCTGGCAGAACCGGGAGTTCATGGGGGTCACGGCCGGGAGGAGCTCCAGGAGGTTCTTGGCCGCCGTGCCTTGCCTCAGAAGGACGTTTTGGCCCATGGAGAGCCTCTCGGCCGCCTGCCCGGGCAGGACGCACTCATGGTCGGTCCCGATGCCCGCCCCCACGTAGGCGGCCAGGGCCGGGCCGGTCAGGCCCGGGGCGTGGCCATCGACCAGGGGGGCCTCGGTCAGCTTGGCCAGGACGCCCAGGTCCCCGGCGAGCACGCCGGGGAAATTCATCATCTCGGCGAGGCCCAGCACCCTGGGGGCCCCAAGGAGCCCCGGGATGTCCTGGGGGCCTATGATCCCGGCCCCCCGCTCCAGGGGCGTCGCCGGGACGCAGGAGGGGACCATGACGAAAACGTTCACGGGCAGGTTCTCGGTCGCCTCGATCAGCCACCTGAAGCCCTTGGCCCCGGCCACGTTGGCTATCTCGTGGGGATCGGCCACGACGGTTGTCGTCCCGTAGGCCGAGATGCACTTGGCGAATTCCAGGGGCCCGGCCATGGAGCTCTCGATGTGGACATGGCTGTCGATGAAGCCGGCTATGAGGTAGGCCCCCTCGGCCCTCACTTCTTTCAGGCCCTTGTACGATCCCAGCCCGGCCACCCGGCCCTGGCTCACGGCCAGATCGCCCCGGTGGAATTCCCCGTCGTAGGGGTTATAGACGTTGGCCCCTTTTATGACCAGATCGGCCGGCTTCTTGCCCAGGGCGACCCCTATCAACTCGGCCCTCTCCCAGGGCTCCCTCCTAAGGGCCCAGCCGGGTCGCAAAGCCTCGCGTTTCTCTCCGTGATCGTGCTCGCTCAATGGGTCACCCAGGGGAGCCCCGATGGCCATTGGGGCTGATTCCGGGCCGCCTTGGCGGCCCGGCCGAGGCTAGTCCTCCTCGGTCTTAAGGACGGCTATGAAGGCGCTCTGGGGCACCTCGATCTTGCCGACCATCTTCATGCGTTTCTTGCCCTTCTTTTGCTTTTCCAAAAGTTTTCGCTTTCTGGAGATGTCCCCGCCGTAACACTTGGCCGTCACGTCCTTGCGGAAGGCGCTGATGGTCGAGCGGGCGATTATCTCGCCCCCGATGGCCCCCTGGATGGCTATCTTGAACTGCTGGCGGGGCAGCTCCTCCCTGAGCCGGTCGCACATGTTCAGGGCCCTGGCCCGGGCCCTTTCCTTGTGGACTATTATCGACAGGGCGTCCACCTTCTCGCCGTTCAGGAGGATGTCCACCTTGACCAGCTTGTTGGGCCGGTAGTCCAAAAGCTCGTAATCGAAGCTGCCGTAGCCCTGGGTGACCGATTTCAGCCGATCGTAAAAGTCGTAGACCGTCTCGGCCAGGGGTATCTCGAAGGTGATCTCCACCCGGCCCGGGGTGGGGTAGTTCATGTTGGAATTGACCCCCCGCCGCTCCAGGCCCAGCTTCATGATGGCCCCGATGTAGCGGTCCGGGGACAGGATGGAGGCCTTTATGTACGGCTCCAGCGACTCGTCTATGAAGGCCGGGTCCGGGTAGTCCTGGGGGTTATCGATCTCGACCTCCTGGCCGTTCTTGAGCCTGAAGCGGTACCGGACGGAGGGGGAGGTCATGATGATGGACTGGTCGAATTCCCTCTCCAGGCGCTCCTGGACGATGTCAAGGTGCAGGAGCCCCAGAAAGCCGCAGCGAAAACCCAGGCCCAGGGCGGCGCTGCTGTCCCTTTGGTAAATAAGGGCCGCGTCGTTCAGCTTGTATTTTTCCAGGGCCTCGCTCAGCGACTCGTAGTCATCGGAGGCCACGGGGTAGATGGACGAGAAGACGACGGGCTTAACGGTCTTGAAGCCGGACAGGGGCCCGGCGGCCCGCCTGTCGGCCAGGGTGACCGTGTCCCCTATGGCCACGTCCGAGACGGTCTTTATGCCGGCTATGACATAGCCGACCATGCCGGCCGAGAGGCCCTTGGCCGGCTCCCGGTTAAGGCGGAAAAGGCCCACCTCCTCGACCTTGTGGACGGCCGAGTTTGACATGAGTAGGATCTGGTTACCGGCCACCAAATTTCCGTCGAAAACCCTAACGGCCACGACCGTTCCCCTAAAAGGGTCATAAAAGGCATCAAAGATCAGGGCCCTCAGGGGGGCATCGGGATCGCCCGTCGGCGGCGGCACCCTGTCTATCACCGCCTGGAAGACCTTGTCTATGCCTTGGCCCATCTTGGCCGAGCACAGCACGGCCCCGTCGGCGTCCAGCCCCAGGTCGCTCTCGATCTGCTCCCTGGCCGCGTCGACGTTGGCCGCGGGCAGGTCGATCTTGTTTATGACCGGGATGATTACCAGGTCGTGCTCCATGGCCGCGTAAAGGTTGCCCATGGTCTGGGCCTCCACGCCCTGGGCCGCGTCGACCAACAGGAGGACCCCCTCGCAGGAGGCCAGGGCCCTCGAGACCTCGTAGGAAAAATCCACGTGACCGGGCGTGTCGATGAGGTTCAGCCTGTATTCCTTGCCATCCGGGCCCACGTAAGGCAGCGAGACCGCGGAGCTCTTGATCGTGATGCCCCGCTCCCGTTCCAGATCCATGCTGTCGAGCATCTGGTCCCGGAACTGCCGCTCATCGACCAGCCCGACCTCCTGGATCAGCCTGTCGGCCAGGGTCGATTTGCCGTGGTCGATATGGGCCACGATGGAAAAATTTCTTATGTTAAGCATGAACCGTCCATGTGCGTCGCCAAAAAAAAATGTCCCTTACCCCTGGCCAAGGGGGTGCCAGGCCATGGGCCGCCCTGGCCGGGCACCCCCTTGCCCAGGGGCAATTCGTTATTTTATCATTTTCGGCGCGATACTTTCGCAAAAAAGATCGACAAAAATGTCAGTTCGCGCCGCCGCCCAGGGCCCGCCCCTCCCGCCGGGCCTTACGGGACATGACCCACGAGGCGATCCAGGAGACGAGCATCAGGGCCAGGCCCACCAACATGGCCAGGTAGACGAGGATCAGCCACTGGGTCATGGAATTTCCCAGAAACGCCCACCGGGAGTCCTCGCCGCATATGCCCTCCGGCATGAAGTGGGTGGGGAAGCGCCCGCTCAGGTCCAGGCCCAGTGGCCACGCGACATCGCCCACCCGGCAGGGGGCGAGAAAGCCCGGCGTGAAGGCCGTCTTGAGGTTCACGATCTCGAGGGCCGCCGACATGGAAAGGCCCCAGGCGGCGGCGCCCATGCAAGCCGCGTAACCAAAGAGCTTAAACAACGCGAACCCCGGCCAGACGGCCGCGACCGCGGCCCCGAGGAAAATAAGGATCATCGACAGGCGGATCTGGACGCAATACTCGCAGGGGTAAAGGCCCAGGTAGACCTGGAAGTAGAGGACGGAGAAAATCTCCAGGCCCAGGGCCCACAGGCCGCCGGCCAGCCACAGGGCCCGGCCCGATTGCCAGCGGGCCAGGGTGGGGAAAAAGTCGTCGGTGATGTCCTGAACCAATTTAAACATGGCTGACCATACACTTTCCCATAATACGCATAAAACTTTTAGCGGAAACTAAAAGTTTTGTGCGAGAAAATATTAAAGGGATAAATTTATAGTTTTAAAGGCTACAATCACTAGGCAAATGGGCTCCTACTTGCCATCGTCCGCGTCGGCGCCCTCGATGGCCCCCTCCAGGGCGTCGGCCACCCCGGCCGCCTCGGCCTCGGCCTTACCGGCCTCGGGCGCGCCCGCCTTGGCCTGGGCCAGGCGGGCCCTCTCGTGGTTAATGAGCTTCTCGGCCAGCTGGTAGTAGTTGCCCTGGTAGAAGGTGATGACGTAGCGGCCGTTGATGATCATGCCCGGGACGGCGTCGATGCCGGAATTGTCAAGGAAGGCCTTGACCCTGGCCTCCCTGCCCGTGACCGCGGTCGAGTCGTAGGCGGCATCGAAGGCCGCCCTGGAGACGCCCTGGGAGACGGCGAAGGTCGCCTGGGATTCCTTGGTCGTCAGGCCGTAGCCCCGCCGGTTGGGGTTATTGACCTGCTGGGCCGTGTCAAAGGCCGCCTTGCGGGCCTGGCCCTCGACCCCCAGCTCGTCCAGGACCAGGTACAGCCGCCCGTGGGTCTGGAAGGGGGCCCGGCCGCTGAAAAGGGCCGGGAGGCGGATGGGCCTTATGTCATCGGAGAGGGAGTTCAGGAAAAGGGCCGTGGTGGAGTCGGATTCCCGGCAGGCCCCGCAGCCGTACCAGAAAACCACGGCCAGCTCGATCTTGTCATCGGTGTCGTCGAAGCGGGCCGGCCGCAGGACGGCCTTGAAATTGGCCAGCTCCTCCGGGGTCAGGTCGGGCGGGGTCAGGGTCTGGCCGGGCTGGGCCATGGCCGGGCCCGCGGAAAGGGCCAGGGCAAGGAGGGCGGCGAAAAGGCCGGTCAAAAGCGGGCGTGTCATATCTCTATCCGTTTACCCGGCCCCCGGGCCTCTCGGCCAGGGGCGGGGATTTGGTTGGTATTTCGGTTATCGCCCGTCTCAGGCGACGCCCGGCCTTCTCCAGAGGGAGGCCGGGTTGGGGGAGTAGGCAGTTTGGTCGTCCGGGCCCACGCTCGCCCCGATCACCTGCCAGAGCCTCAGCTCGCCCAGGGCCGAGCCGAGGTTCTCGGGGCTATCGTTCCAGCGGGCGTTTATGGCCTCCTCGGAGGCCCGGATGCCCTCGTCCACCAGCGAGCAGATGACTATGTAAGCCGAGGTCGCGTACACGGAAAGCTTAAGGTTGAATATCTGCGTGTCCATCGCCATGCAGCCGGGCTGCGGCATCCTACGACCGATCATGGGCCAAGGTTCCTCCGTAAAGAATCGGTTTTTTTGGGCCTCATTCCCAGTCCAGGCCCAGGTCGGCGGCCGGGGCGGAGTGGGTGAGGGCCCCCACGGATATGAAATCGACCCCCGAGGCGGCGATCGCGGCCACGGTCCCGAGGTTCACGCCCCCCGAGGCCTCGGCCAGGGTGCGCCTGGGCCCGGGGGCGTAAAAGGCCCCGATTATGGACATGGCTTCCCGGAGCGTCCCGGGGCCCATGTTGTCGAGCAAGACGGCGTCGGCCCCGTGGGCCAGGGCTTCCCTCAGCTGATCGAGGGTATCGACCTCGACCTCGATCCTAAGGGTGTGGGGGGCGCCCGCCTTGGCCAAGCCCAGGGCCGTGGCCACCCCGCCCGCGGCCATGAGGTGGTTATCCTTGATAAGGATGCCGTCGCCCAGCGAGAAGCGGTGGTTATGGCCGCCCCCGTGGCGGACCGCCGCCTTCTCGAGGGCCCGAAGGCCCGGGGTGGTTTTGCGCGTGTCCAGTATCCTGGGGCCGCCCCCGCCGGGAAGCCTCGAGGCCGAGACGTAGCGGGCCGTCAGTGTGGCCACGCCCGAGAGCCGGCCCATGAAATTCAGGGCCACGCGCTCGGCCTTGAGGATGGAGCGGGCCTGGCCCTCGACGGTCAGGGCCGCGGCCCCGGCCGCAAGGCTATCGCCGTCGGCGGCAAGGGCCCTAAGGGAGAGGGCCGGGTCGACCAGGCCGAAGGCGGCCATGGCCGGGGCGAGGCCCGAGAGGACCATGGGTTCCCGGGCCCGGATCGAGGCCCGGCCCGGCGTCCCGGCCGGGACGGTCAGATCCGTGGTCACGTCGCCGAACCCGAGGTCCTCCCGGAGCGCCGAGGCGACCAAATCGTTTAGCCCGTGGCCCACCTTTTCCCCCTAGCCCAGTTTCCTGACCACGTCCAGGGCCCTTTCCACGGCGGAAAGTCTCGCCCCCATGGCCGCGAGGCGCTCCCGCGTCTCGGAGACCACGTCCCCCGGGGCCTTGTCGAGGTAGTCCTGGTTTTGCAGTTTCCTTTGGGCGGCCTGGATGTCCTTGGAGAGCTTGCCGGCCTCCTTGGAGAGCCTGGCCTCCTCGGATTTGGGGTCGATCAGCCCGGCCAGGGGGGTCCAGACCTGGCCCCAGTCAAGGACGTTGGAGGCGCTGTCGGGCGGCCTCTCGCCGTAATCGGTCGCGAGGCCCAGCCTCTCGGCCCCCATGAGCTTGAGGAGGAGCTGGCCCTGGGCCGTCAGGAGCTCCCGGATGCCCGCATCCTGGGCCAGGACCACCGGCGAGAGCTTGACCGAGGGGTTCAGGCCAAAGTCCGAGCGGGCCTGCCGCACGGCCTTGGTCACGTCCATCAGGCAGCCCACCAGCCTCTCGGCCCCGGGGTCGGCCTCTCCCGCCTGGGGCTCGGGGAAGGCCGCCACCATGAGGTGGCCGGCGCCCGGCGATAGCCTGGACCAGAGCTCCTCGGTCACGAAGGGCATGACCGGGTGGAGGAGCCCCAAAAGGTCCCCCAGGGTCAGCCTGAGCCAGCGGACCGTCTCGGCCTTGGCCCCTTCGTCCTCCCCGTACAGTATGGGCTTGATGAGCTCGAGGTACCAGTCGCAAAATTCGTACCAGATGAACTGGTACAGGGCCTCGCAATAGCGGTCGAAATGGAATTCCTCTATGGCC
Organism: Deltaproteobacteria bacterium; assembly: GCA_031278635.1. GTDB lineage: Bacteria > Desulfobacterota > Desulfarculia > Adiutricales > Adiutricaceae > JAIRNQ01. The sequence continues at coordinate 10,196 of JAITKA010000002.1, forward strand.
GCCCGGCACTGGCCGACCACCGCCGCCAGCCGGCTCCTGATCCACCGGTCCGGCAGGGCCCTGGGCGCCCCGCCGGCGTCCCCGCCCGGCTCGCCCGCGGCCAGGGTGAAGCGGGCCGCGTTCCAGATCTTGTTGACGAACCTCCCGTAGCCCTCGACCCTCTTGACGTCCAGTTTCAGGTCCCTGGCCTGGCCGGCCTGGGAGGCCAGGGCGAAGCGGAAGGCGTCGGCCCCGAGGTTATCGAGTATCTCCAGGGGGTCGATGACGTTGCCCTTGGATTTGCTCATCTTTTGCCCCGAGGCGTCCCTGACCAGGGGGTGGAGGACCACGGTCCCGAAGGGCACGTCCCCCATGATCTTGAGGCCCATCATCATCATGCGGGCCACCCAGAAAAATATTATGTCAAAGCCGGTCACCAGGACGGTGGTGGGGTAGTAGCGCTCGAGATCCCGCGTCCTTTCCGGCCAGCCCAGGGTCGAGAAGGGCCACAGTCCCGAGGAAAACCACGTGTCCAGGACGTCCGGGTCACGGGCGATGTCCGTTCCCTGGCAATCGGGGCAGCGCTCGGGGTCCTCGCGCAGCACGGCCGTGTGGCCACAGCTCTGGCAGTGCCAGGCCGGGATCTGGTGGCCCCACCATAACTGGCGGCTGACGCACCAGTCCCTGATGTTGTCCATCCAGTCGAAATACGTCTTCTCCCAGCCCGCCGGGACCAGCTTGGTCCGCCCGTCCCTGACCGCGGCCGCGGCGGCCTCGGCCAGGGGGGCCGTCTTCACGAACCACTGCTTGGAGACCAAGGGCTCTATGGCCGAGCGGCAGCGATAGCAGACGCCCACGGCGTGGTCCAGGGGCTCGATTTTCTCCAAAAGGCCCTTGGCCTCGAGATCGGCCACCATCCTGGCCCTGACCTCGTCCCGGTCCTGGCCCGCGTAGGCCGGGGCGGCCCCGGTCAGCCGCCCGTCCCCGTCTATGGCCACGATCATGGGGAGCCCGTGGCGCCGCCCGATCAAAAAGTCGTTGGGGTCGTGGGCCGGGGTGACCTTCAGGGCCCCGGTCCCGAATTCCAGGTCCACGTAATCGTCCAGGATGACCGGGACCGTCCTCCCGGTCAGGGGCACCTGGACCTCCCGCCCCCTATATATCTCGTAGCGGGGGTCCGCGGGGTTCACGGCCACCGCCGTGTCGCCGAAGCAGGTCTCGGGCCTTGTGGTGGCCACAACCAGCGGCGGCAGGCAGTAGGCCTCATACCTAAGGTAGTAAAGCTTGTCCTTGCGGTCCTCGTGCTCGACCTCGATGTCGGATACCGCCGTGTGGCAATGGGGGCACCAGTTTATGATATATTCGCCCTGGTATATGAGCCCTTCCTCGTAAAGAGAGACGAAGACCTCCCTTACGGCCCTCGATAGGCCCTCGTCCATGGTGAAGCGCTCCCTGGACCAGTCGCAGGAGGCCCCCAGGCGCCGGAGCTGCCGGACGATGTTGCCGCCGTAGATTTTTTTCCACTCCCAGACCTTGGCCACGAATTTTTCCCGGCCCAGGGCCTCGCGGCTCGTGCCCTCGGCCTGGAGGGCCCTTTCGACCACGTTTTGGGTGGCTATGCCCGCGTGATCCATCCCCGGCAGCCAAAGGGCGTTCTTGCCCAGCATGCGGTGGTAGCGGATCAACAGATCCTGCAGGGTCACGTCCAGGGCGTGGCCCATGTGGAGGTTTCCGGTCACGTTGGGCGGCGGGATGACTATGACGAAGGGATCGCCCGGTTTCCCCGGGTCGGCCCGAAACAGCCCCCCCGATTCCCAGGCCCCGTAAATGCGGGGCTCGGCCAGCTTGAAGTTAAAGTTTTTATCCAAAGGGTCGTTGGGGCACATAATGGGAGTCAGCTCCGGGATGGCATCCGAAACCGGCAAAAAGGCCGCTTTTCGGGGAGAATAATCACGACATTCTAACCCAAGCCGTAATCAAAGGCAAATTTCGCGGCCGATAGGCCCGTAACCAAAGACCTAAGCCCTCCCAAGGGCGCCGCCCCTGGGAGGGCTTACCGGTCCCGCTTGGGGCGCGATATTTTGGGCCAGGGGCTTGACTGTGGGGCTTTGGCGACTTAACTTTAATGGGAGGTTGCGGCCTCCCGGCCCTGGCCGGAAAGCTTCCGGCCATTATTTACCCATGGGCGTTGACAGTCCGGTAACGGCCATTTACAATCCCCTTAATGGCCGGGCCGTTTTGGCCCGGGTTCGGCGGCGGGGCCCCCCAGGGCTGACTTAATCGATGATATGACAGTTAATTGAATTGCGATGAAATATAAATATATGTTTTTTAGGTGGTTTTTATGAGCATCGATCCATATAAAGCTCTCGGCGTAGATAAAAAGTCCAGCCAGGCGGACATCAAAAAGGCTTACCGCAAGCTGGCCCGCAAGTATCACCCCGACGTCAACCCCGGCGACAAGGGGGCCGAGGAGAAGTTCAAGGAAGTCTCCACGGCTTACGACATACTCTCCGACCCGGCCAAAAAAAGCGAGTACGATAATTTGGGCAGGGAAGCCTTCTACGAGAGGGGTTTCGGGGGGGCCGGCTACAAGCAGCCGAATTTCGACATGGACTCCTTCCCCTGGGGCGACATCCTGGCCGACCTTTTCGGGGGCAACGCCAAGGCCGCCCGGGGGACCCGCGGGACCCGCGGGGGCGGCCAGACCTTTTCCTTCGATGATTTCGGCTCTTTCGGCCAGCGGCGGGCCGCCCCGGCCAAAGGGGCCACGCGCGAGCATACCCTGACCCTGGATTTCATGGACGCGGTCAAGGGCATGGAATTCACCATGCGCCTCGACATCCCCGAGGTTTGCCCCGGGTGCCAGGGCACGGGCCGGACCGGCAACGGGGCCTCGGCCCGGATCTGCCCCGCCTGCCACGGCCAGGGCAACCTGACGCGGCCCCAGACCCTCAAGGCCAAGGTCCCGGCGGGGGTGGAGGACGGCCAGAAGATCCGGCTCAAGGGCAAGGGCTACCCGGGCAGGGACGGGGGCCCGCCGGGCGACCTGGAGCTGTTGATCAAGGTAAACCCCGACCCGGTCTTTTCCCGGGACCTGGACAACAACCTCAACATGGAAAAGAAGGTAAGCCTGTACACGGCCCTCCTGGGCGGGAAGGTGGAGGTCCCGAACATAACCGGCAAGGCCTCCCTGACCATCCCCCCCGGCACCCAGAACGGGGCCAAATTCAGGCTCAAGGGCAAGGGCGTGTCCACGAGCAAGAAAACGGGCGACCTCTACGTGACCGTCAAGGTGGTCCTGCCGGCCGACCTCTCGGACCAGGCCGCCGAGCTCGCCCGGAAGCTCCAGGAGGCGGCCCCCCTGGACCAGGACGACCTCTAGCCAACCCACCTTGCGCCGCCGGGCTTATCGGGGTAAACTAAGGACAAGGAATGAGGCCTGATTTTTTTTAAATAGGCCTGACGGGAACGGTCACGTCCATGGTAAGTATAGGCCAAATACCCTAAAAGCCAACGAGTTTCCCCCGCACCGCCGGCCGCCCCGCGGCCGGCCCTGACAAATACAGGCTAAACGTTTGCTTACGTAATCAAATCTTAAGCCCAATACCCGCCCCGGCGCGCCGGGGACCCCCTTGGGTCAAACGCATGACGGACACGATAAAAGCCCATGGCCGCGCCCATAGGCGCTCGGCCAGGGTGCCGCTTCTGAACCACTTCTCGCATGACGATCGGGTCTTGATCGTCATCACCGCCGACCCCGACTCCATAGCCAGTTCCGTGGCCCTCAAGCGGCTCTTGTGGCGGCGCGTGGCCCACGTCTCGGTCGCCAGCACCAACGAGTGCCGGCGGCCCGACAACCTGAGGCTCGTGGCCGCCCTGGGCCTGGACCTCCTCCACCTGCCGAAAGTGGATTTGTCCCACTACACCAAGCTGGCCATGGTCGACTCCCAGCCCCACCACACGCCCCAGACGGCCGACCTGCATTTTTCCGTGGTCGTCGATCACCACCCCGTGGGCCATCGCGACCATCACCGGCCCCAGCCGGAGTTTACCGACATACGCCCCGACTACGGGGCCACGGCCACCATCTTCACCCAGTACCTAAAGGCGGCCCGGATAAAGCCGAACCAGCTCCTGGCCACGGCCCTTTTTTACGCCATCAAGACCGATACCCTCAATTTCGTCCGCCAGGGGCAGATCGAGGACATGCAGGCCTTCAGGTGGCTCTACCCCCTGATCCACCACCCGCTCCTGAGCCAGATCGAGCAGGCCCCCATAGGCCGCAAATCGTTCAAGTACCTTCTGGCCGGCCTGAACAACGCCGTCTTCCACAACAACTTCGCCGCCGTCTGCTTCGAGAAACTCGACCACCCCGACACCCTGGTCATAGCCGCCGATTTCATGATGCAGATCGAGGGCGTCAGCCGGGCCTTTTCCTGCGGCATCGTCGACGGCAAGCTGGTGGTGGTCTTCCGCTCCCTGGGCATCCGGAGCGGCAACCTCGGGCGCCTGGCCCAGGAGGCCTTCGGGGCCTACGGCTCGGCCGGTGGCCACAAAAACATGGCCCGGGCCGAGATGCCCCTCCCCGCGGTCGATCCCAAGGGCACCATGACCACGGCCCAGCTCTTCGGCTTCGTCATCCGGCGCCTCCGGGAGGCCCTGGGCAAAAAATCCCCCACCGCCGAGGAGGCCGCCGAGGCCTACCTACGGCGCCGCCCGGCCGCGGGCGCCCCCCGGCCAGGCCCCAAGCCCTGAGCCCCTCAGCCGGGGCCCTGGTAAAATTCCCCCTCCAGAAGGGCTATGGACAGGGCGAACAGCTCCGTCCTTTCCTTGACCGTCCTTAGCGAGAGGGCCTCCCGCCTTGTGTGTATGTCGTGCATCGAGGGCCCCATGGAGTCCACGGTCGAAAGCCCGTGCAGCGAGCACCAATACCCGTCCGAGAGGCCCCTGGGCTTCTCCTCGGTCAAACTCAGGCCCAGCCTGGCCCCGGCTTTCTTGACCACGCCCGCGGCCCGGCCCGCCTTGCCCTCCGGGGGCCACGAGACCCTCATGCTGGCGTTCACCAGGCAGCCCGGGGCCCAGACGCTCCCCGCCACCTTGTCGATGGTCCGGCGGACGTAGCCCAACCCCTCGTCGTTCTCGAAGGTGGCCAGGAAATCGGCCTCGGCCTCCTGGTAAGCGTCCGGGTCCCAGCCGGTATCCCCGTAAACGGACCAACCGTCGACCGTCCCCTCGCCGTAATCCTCCCAGTCGTCCGCCCAGGCCCCGTCCCCGTCCCCTTCCTCGCCCTCGCGCCCGGCCTCCCAGCCCCCCGGCCCGGCCTCCCCGCCCCCTTCCGGCCCCGCCGCCGGCAAGACGTGAAAGTATATGCCCCGGGAAGGGTCGTTGTGGCTCTCCAGGGAAGCCGTGATCCTGTCTATGGCCAGCTCCGCGTTCGAGGCCCCCCGCGGCTCCCGGCAGGCCCTCTCCGTCCTGGCCACGGCCTCGACGTACCCGTAGGCCAGGCCCCGGTGGTGGGCGATGATGACCTCCCTGTCCCTGGAGGGCTCAAAAACGAAGGCCAGCTGGGCCTCCTTGGACTCCTCCTCGAAAATCGGCCTCGCGGTCCTGGACCCCGTCTCCTCGTCGCAGTTGTATATGAGGGTAATCTCCAGGTCGTCGGGGATAAGCCCCAGCTCCAGGGCGATCTTGAGCCCATAAAGCGATACGACCACCCCGGCCTTGCAATCGACCACCCCCAAGCCGAAGGCCCTGTCGCCCTCGACCCTGAAGGGGTTGTCCCCGGCCTCGCCGTTCCCGAACACCGTGTCGAGATGGGCCAGGCACAAAACCTTGCGGCCGGCCCCGGGCTTCCCCACCCGCGTGATCAGGTGTATGCCCACCCCCGGGCTCTCCAGCCTCTCGACCGTGGGGGCCATGGTCAGCAAAACCGGCTCCAGGGCCTCGACCACCCGCCGGTTCCCCTCCACGTTTCCCGTGCCGCTGTCAAACGAGACCAGCCTCTTGAGCAGCCCCAACTGCTCGTCGCGATAAAATTCCGCCTTGGCCATTATGTCCAGAACCGTTTTATCCAAGTCCATGGTCCCCGTTTCCCCCAGGCCACCGGCCAGGCTAACCCACCAAGCCCGGCCCGGCGGGTTAAAAATCCCCCCAATCCACGAAAACAAAGCCCCGAATAAGGCTTATCATAACAAACTTTGCCGAAATAGTAACCCTCCCCCGGGACCCCAAAACGCCCCCCTCCCCAAACGAATACAAAAAGGCCTATGAATGTCCATTCATAGGCCTTTTTCGTGGTGCCGGGGGACGGAATCGGACCGCCGACACGAGGATTTTCAGTCCTCTGCTCTACCGACTGAGCTACCCCGGCATATTAAATTTTAGAAAGTATATACGTTTGAAATTTTTAGTCCCGAATGCGTTACCACATGGTGGCCAAACGTAGACTTAAGGGCGCCTGAGTTTTCAGGGGCAAAGGTGACTATATAATTTTCCCACTCTCCAGTCAAGAAAAAATTCCACCCCCCAAGCCGGTCAAGCCCGGCCCGGGGGGCCTAGGCCCGTTCGCGATCCGGCCTTTTAAAATTCCCTAAAGAACCAAGCCGATGGGTACGTATTTGTACCAGACCTAAGGGTAAGGTTTTCCGGTACACGAAACTTTAACAAACGATCCAAACATTACACAGCCAGAGGTGGGTAAAATGATTGATGGTGAATATTGTTTTACCCTTCATGCGCCAAAGCAGTCCGATAAGATAACGTTTTTATAATCTTTAATCAATGATATCTATTCCACATGCATTAAATCGTTCTCTTATGAAATTAACCATATTACGGACAGCCATGAAGCAATGACCGCTTTAGTGGATGGCTTCGTCAGATGTTCTTTGCATAAAAAACAAGTCAGATACTTACGATTCTTCACCCGGAATGACTTCACCATATAGAAAATACGTCTTATCATAAATAAATTATGCAAAGTTTCAAATAATTCGGCCAAATAATGGCCTTTATCGACGAAGGTATGACCATACCGTATCAGTTTTTCAAACGACTTATCGATCCTATCAATTTTTGTCTAAAATGACGCGAAGTTTATGGTACCTTCGTCAGGCTTTTTGCCCCTCGTTTTAATGACCTTTCCTCCCATTGACACCCATTTTATCGCCCGGGACAATGGATCAATCCCATATCGACAAGCCCGGCCAAACCCGGGCGCCCGCGTTTACTTGTGCCCGCGTTTACTTGTGCCCGTGTTTACTTGCCCACGCAAAAGTTGGCGAAAACCTGGGCCAGGACGTCGTCGGTGTAGGCCCTCCCGGTGATTCGGTTTAGGGACCCCAGGGCGGCGGCGACCTCCAAGGCGGCGATGTCGGGGGGCATGAGGTCGGTCAGGGCCCGAAGGGCTTGGCCGATACTATCCCCGGCCTCTTCGAGGGCCATGCGCTGCCTTAGGTTCGGGACGATCTCGGGCGCGAGGCCTGGGGCCACGCCGACCTTTTCCAGGGCGGCAAGTTTCAGCTCCCCCAGGCCCTCCCCGGTCAGGGCCGAGACGGCGATCGAGCCATCCGGGAGCGGCCCGGCCCTGAGGTCGGCCTTGCTCCATACGGTCAGGATTTTGTCGGCCCCGGGGAAGGCCCCGGTCCCCTCCGGGCCGGGGTCGGTTACCGATCTCAGCCGGACGATGACGTCGGCCTCCCCCAGCTCCCTTAGGGCCATCTCCTGGCCCAGACCCTCCAGCTCGTCCCCCGACCGGGCGCCCAGGCCGGCCGTGTCCACCAGCTCGACCCTGAGGCCGTCCCAGCTGACCGTGGCCTCGAGGTAGTCCCTGGTGGTCCCCGGCCTGGGGCTGACCAGGGCCCGGTCCCGGCCCAATAGCGCGTTAAAAAGGCTGGATTTCCCGGCGTTCGGGAGGCCCGTCAGGACCAGCCTTAGGCCGTCGCGAAAGACCCTTAGGTTTTTCCCTATCCCCACGAGGGTTTGTATCTCGGAGTGGAGACCCTCGAGGGCCCCCATCGTCTTGGCCCTGGCCCCCTCGTCCCATTCCTCCTCGAAATCCAATATGGCCACGAGCTCGGCCTGTAGGGCCACGGCCCTATCGACCAGGGGCTTGATTTTCGCCGACAGGGCGCCCTCCAGATGCCGCGCCGCCAGGGCCGCCTCGGCCTCCCCCTGGGCCGCGACCAGATCGGCCACCGCCTCGGCCTGATCGAGGCTCAGGCGGTCGTTCAGGAAGGCCCTTTGGGTAAATTCCCCTGGGTTGGCCAGCCTCGCCCCGGCGGCCATGACGGCCTCCAAAATCAGCCTTGGGATGGTCGAGCCGCCGTGGCCAAAAATCTCCGCCGTGTCCTCGCCGGTAAAGGAGCGCGGGGCCGGGAAAAATACGGCCATGGCCCGATCTATCATTTCCCCGGTCTTTGGGTGGACCAGTTTCCCATAGACCATTTCCCTGGGCCGCCCGACGGGACCGCGGGCCGCCTCGAAGACGCACCCCAAGGCCTCCCGGACGCCCTGGCCCGAGAGCCTGACAACGCAAACCGCCCCCGGCCCGGTGGCCGTGGATATGGCGGCTATGAGATCCGCCTGGCGTTCGGGGCCGCCCCCCGCGATACAGTCGTTCAAGTCACACACACCTCGTTGCCCAAGCCGAAAGGCCCAAGCCCCCAAAATAGGCCCCCCGGCTCGAACCCTGGGCGCCGATATCCGCTCGCGACAAAAAAAATCCCCGGCGATAAGCCATAACGGCCAATCGCCTCCCCCCGCGAAGGGGGATGTAATCAATCAAATAGCCCCTTAGATACCATTTTACCCTAATCAATCAAATAATCATAAGCCCAAATGGCCTGAAACGCATCGCCAAAACGACCATTTAAACCGCAAGCCTTGAGCCGCCATATCCTACCAATAAATCTCCCGCGAGACTAGGCGCGAACGGATGCCCGTTTTGTCCCAATTAATTCATGACTAAAGACCTAGTTAATCCAGTATTGGTAGAAAAATAACCACGTATCTTATGTTAAATCTAGAATAAGGAATAACTATTCTGGTTATTAGCTAAATTAAAATTTTAAATTGCAAATAAATTAAATAAAAACCAATAACCCAAATAATTCTGTATCATTCTCTGTTAATATCGTCAAAGATAGTTTTAAAAAATAAGCTATGACAACACTTACCTTTAATGCGACAACAGGTTGAATTCTAGTATATATTTATAAACTGTATTTCATTCTCATTGAGGGAATAGCCTAGCCCATGGGCTTTTCTGAACCAACTGGCGGCTTGAGCCTTGTCCTCGGGAACTCCCCGCCCATCAAAAAACAGTTTACCAAGTGAATAGCTCGCAAGCGGATTGCCCTGCTTGGCGGCCTTTAAGTACCACTTGGCCGCCTCAAAGTAATCCTGGGGAACGCCTATTCCATTGTCATATGCTACGCCAAGGGAAAGCTGGGCCTCTGGATCCCCTTGCTCGGCGGCCATTCGGAACCGCTTGTCCTTTTCGGCCTGATCCCGGGGAACCCCTCCTTCGCCGTCAGGTGGCATGCCAAACGCATTCTGGGCTTTTGGGGCTCTTTGCCCGGCGGCCTCGGCGCGATCTTGGCGGACCACTTTTCCAGTGTCATATAATACGGCAAGGTTATGCCGGGCCTGTGGAAGACCTAGCTCGGCGGCCTTTCCGTACCACTTGGCCGCTTCGGCGTAATTTTGGGGAACGCCTTGTCCATTCGCGTATAATACGGCAAGGTTGTGCTGGGCCTCTGGATCCCCTTGCTCGGCGGCCTTTCGGAACCACTTGGCCGCCTCGGGGAAATTTTGGGGACCGCCTTCCCCGTTGAAGTATAAAAGGCCCATGCCAAACTGGGCCTTTGGCACACCTTGCTCGGCCGCCTTTCGGAACCACTTGCCCGCCTCGGCGAAATCCTGGGTAACGCCTTTCCCGAAGTAATATGAAAAGCCCAAACCCAACTGGGCCTTTGGCTCACCTAGCTCGGCGGCCTTTCTTAACCACTTGGCCGCCTCGGCCTGATCTTTGGCAACGCCTTTTCCTGATTCATACAAAAAGCCAAGGTAAAGCTGGGCATTTGGATCGCCTTGCTCGGCGGCCATTCGGTACCACTTGGCAGCCTCGGCGAAATCTTGGGTAACCCCCTTTCCGAATTCATAGAGTACGCCAAGGGCGGACTGGGCTTTTCGCTCACCTTGGTCGGCGGCTTTTCGGAGCCACTTGGCCGCCTCGGCGTGATTCTGGGGAACCCCATCTCCATTGCCATACGCCATGCCAAGGTTAGTTTGGGCGTTTGGCTCGCCTTGTTCGGCGGCCTTTAAGTACCACTTTGCTGACTCAGCGAAATCCTGGGGGACCCCTCTTCCATCGTGATATGCAAAGCCAAGGGCATACTGGGCGTTAGGCATGCCTTGATCGGCGGCCTTTCGGAACCACTTGACCGCCTCGACGAAATCCTGGGGAACCCCTTCCCCAACGGCATAAGCTACGCCAAGGTTAGTCTGGGCATTAGGCTCGCCTTGTTCGGCCGCTTTTCTATACCACTTTACCGCCTCGTCGGGATCTTGGGGAACGCCTTCTCCGTTGGCATATGCTCTGCCGAGGTAAAACTGGGCTTGTGAATCCCCTTGCTCGGCGGCCTTTCGGAGCCACTTGGCCGCCTCGGCGTAATCTTGGGGGACCCCATCCCCAATGAGATATAATGAACCGAGGTGAAACTGTGCGCTTATCTCACCTTGCTCGGCGGCCTTTAGGAACCACTTGGCCGCCTCGGCGTAATCCTCGGGAACGCCTTTACCGAGGAAATATGATAGGCCGAGTTGAAATTGGGCCTCTGGCTCACCTTGATCGGCGGCCTTTCGGAGCCACTTG
>JAITKA010000034.1 GCA_031278635.1 Deltaproteobacteria bacterium
GATCCGAGATAGACCCTTTTTTGGCTACCGGGAAAAATTTTTGGTGCCAAGTCTGGCTCGGCTGGCACGGCTATTGCTTTACCATAGCTCGTCAAGATAGAAACAAGCACAAAAATTTAAAATAATTTTAAAAAACCACTCCAACAAGTCTAAATATCAAATTATAAATTTTTAAACTATCTTAAAAAGATTTTTTACCATTTTTAATTTTATTGGTCAGCTAAACAGAACAAAAATAAAAATCTTTAGCTGCTAAACGAGGACGGAACAATGAAAAAGCTACTCCTACCGGCTCTTTTGATAGCCCTTCTAACCGTGGCCGTCCCCGGCTTGGCCCAGGCCGATTCCCGCAACCACAAAGCCCGTCAGGACAGGTCCTTCCACCAGTCCCAGAGAATCCACAAGAACCACGGCCCCGGCCAGCGGATGGAAAAGCGCAGGCACATCAGTGACAACCGCCAATTCAAGCGCAACCAAGGCCCCGGCCATCGGATGGACAAGCGCGGGAACCACGGGAACCACCGCCAATTCAATCGTAACCACGGCCCCAGGCACGACAGGGGATTCGACCGTCGCCATCACAGGGGAAATCGCCATGCCATGCGTAGGCCTCCCCACCGCGAGCCCCCGCATCGCAGGCCTCCCCATCACAGGCCGCCCCGCGAGCGAGTCAGGCACCATTATCAGGTAGACCGCGAGATCGTTTACGTTCCCCAGGAGCCCGTCTATTACGAGCAAGAGCCGGTCTATGCCCCCGAGCCCATACCCAACGTTAATTTTGGCTTTACCGACAACAACGGCAACCAAGTAAACATAGGCTTTGGCGGAGGTGGTTTTGGTTTCGGCATCAACGTTAACAACTCAGATTACTAGTAGATATCCCCCTGCTAAGTAGACGCTTAACCAGAAATACCATTATTAATCAACCTTATAGGGACGTTACCATTAATAACACCATAAAAGTAGACGCTTTTCTGGCAATAATCTCTCCTCATCCCGGGCCTAGCCTCAGCCAACCCAGGAAAACACGGTAACGGTCCCAACTAGCGGTGCCAGATTCCCCAAGGTTGCTCAAGCAAGGCTTACCGCGGGCGGCCAGCGGTACAACCAATCCCGCCGCCAGGGCTACCGACAGGGCCATCTCCGGGGACCAAACCATGGCTAGGGTAAGCGCCGCCAGCAGGGCCACCATAGCCGCTTATATAATAATGTTCGCCAGGGCCACTGGTACGGCCAAGGACGGGCCCACAGACGTCCCCAGAGATGGGGAGGTCAGGGCCAAAGCCAAGGCTTCGATATGAATGCCTACCGGTGGGGAGGCCAGGATTCCGGGCAGTTTCACCCTTGGCACGGGGTTTGATGAGGGGTCCTGGTTTGACCCGTCCGAGGAGGTAGACACGTTTTGGTTGCGGCCGCTGGGCTTGTTTTCCGCCGGGAAGGCGGGGACGTCCATGGGTCAATGTTTCGCGACGGGGGATTTGCTCCCAAGGCCTTTGCGGGTGGGGAACCCGGATGGTTTTTGGGCCAGCCGGTTAAGTTTTTTCCGCCGATGTCAGTGAAACGCCTGGTTGAGGGCGTTTCGCCAAGGGCGAGCGGCAGGAAACGGCTATCAAGAGAGTGTCGGAAGACCTCGAATTAACACGTCTATTGGGTTTCGACCCTAGTTTTGACGCGCGACAGCGCGATTGGAGGGTTTATGAAGGTCGAGGAAGCGATTTATAGGAAAAGCGAGGCCCCGGTTGTGGCCAAGGCCCCCGCTGTGGAGGAGGCTACGGATTTGGCCGAGAGCTGGCCCGAGAGGTTTATCAGGGTCAGGGAGGTGGCCAAGGGGCTAGGGGTGTCGGTCTCAACGGTGTACAAGATAATGGCGGCGCAGCCGGAGTTCCCTCGGCCGATAGCGTTGTCGGAGCGCACGGTCGTTTGGAGCGACAAGGAAGTCCGCGACTGGATGGAGTTCAAGAAAACCCAGCCCCGGCATCTGACCTTACACCCTGGGAGGCGCCGCAAGCCTAACACCGTTAGCTAGGGGTGGTGCCGCCCTTGTTGGAGGCCATTCGCCCCTTTTCTCAACCGGCAACCACAATCTATTTTTACTCCCCTAACGAAAACGCCCGCGGCATCGCGGGCGTTTTCGTTTTCCCGTACGGAGGAGAATCAAAAAATATTTTTTAGAAATTATTATAGCGGTTAGCATATGTAATTTAAGTTTTAGCGCATATTTATTACTTATACATGATTAAAATAAAAAAATAAAACCTTACGTCGTCGTTTCTTGGCTAAAAACCAATAAGATTGCTTACGAAACGACCGATACCGCTCTGGTGCGCCTCGCTTTCGTTCTTTGGGCTCACCCTTCCCCGGCCTGCCCGGAGGGGTCGGGAGAAGTTCACCCCCCTGCCCAGGCGGGGGGATTCAAAATGTGGCAGGCGCGGGTAAAACCGAACCTCATGGTGGGCTCGAAACGAAGCTTGGCACGAATCTGGGTAAACCTCGATATAAAAATTAGCTTCGATCCCTAGGGTCCAAAAATCTCCACCCCGTCACCAGAATCAATAAAAAGCCTTATTACAAGCGGGTTTACGTTCTCGGGGGTCGGCCATGGGATCCGATGGGAAGCGTTTCTTTGCCGATCCCAAAATAATTTTCCCTGCCTGGCCCGGCTGGCACGCCTATTGCTTTTATCATACCTCGTCGAGACAGAAACAAGCATAAAAGAAAAAAATGATTTTCAAAACTAAGCCATCAACCCCAAAAAAATTTTTATAAAACTTTAAAGCAATTTAAAACAGATTTTTAACCCTTTTAACTATACTGGTAGGCTAAATACAAAAAAGCAAAACTTTTTAGCCGCCAAACGAGGATCGAACAATGAAAAAAATACTCCTGCCGGCTCTTTTGATAGCCCTTCTAGCCTTGGCCGTCCCCGGCTTAGCCAAAGCCGATTCCCGAAACCACAAAGCCCGCCAGGACAGGTCTTTCAACCAGTCCCAGAGGATCTACAAGAACCAAGGCCCAGGCCAGAGGGTGGAAAAACGCAGGCACGTCAGCGACAACCGCAAATTCAAGCGCAACCAAGGCCCTGACCGGCGGATGGACCGGCGCGCGAGCCACGGGGACCAACGCAAGTTCAAGCATAACCAAGGCCCCAGGCCCGACAGGGGGATCGACCGTCGCAACCGCCACCGCGGGGATGATCGCCACTCCATGCGTAGGCCCCCGCATCGCAGGCCCCCGCATCGCAGGCCGCCACTTCCCCCGCGCGAGAGAGTCGTTCACCATCGGCAAGTTGAACGTGAGATCGTTTACCTTCCCCAGGAACCAGTCTATTACGAGCAAGAACAGGGTTGCGGCTCAGCGCCCACGGTACCCAACGTTAACTTTGGCTTTACCGACAACGGCGGCAACGAAGTCAGCATAGGTTTTGGCGGAGGCGGATTCGGGTTTGGCATCAACGTTAACAATTTAGGTTTTTAACCGACCGTTAACCGCCAAATAGACCATAAACCATGCATACCATAATCAATCGGACATAAAGGAACATTACCATGAAAAACTTCTTAAAAATCGCCGCCTTTCTGGCAATAATAGCTCTCGTCATCCCGAGCCTGGCCTCGGCTAGCCCCAGAAATCACCGCAGCGGGCCAGGCAAGCAGTACCAGCAACGCCATGGCGGCTCCAACAAGGCTTTCCACGGTGGCAAGGGCTACAGCCAGCGCCGCCACCAAGGCTACCGCCAAGGCTCGAACCGTGGCTACAGCCAGTCCCGTCACCAGGGCTACCGCCGGGGCTCAAACCACGGCTACCGCCAGGGCCGTCACCAGGGCTACAGCCGGGGCTCAAACCACGGCTACCGCCAGGGCCGCCACCAGGGCTATCGCCAAGGCTCGAACCACGGCTACCGCCAGGGCCGTCACCAGGGCTACCGCCGGGGCTCGAACCACGGCTACCGCCAGGGCCGCCACCACGGCTACCGGCAAGGCCGTCACCAAGGTTACGGCCATCGCCGCCATCAAGGTTACCGGCAGGGCCCAAACCACGGCTACGGCCATCGCCGCCACCAAGGATACCAGCGGCGGCCTCACAGGCGTCCCCACAGGTGGGACGGCCAGGGCCCGAACCAGGGCTATGGCCAAGGCCCTAACCAGGGCTATGGCCAAGGCCCTAACCGGTGGGAGGGGCAAGGTCCCAACCAGGGTTCCAACCAGTGGGATGGCCAGGGGACAAACCAAGGTTCCAACCAGTGGCAAGGCCAGGGGACAAGCCAGGGAGACGAACTGGTCACCGACCAGGACAACGGCCTGGACGCCAGCCAGGATACCTCCGAAAATTCGACCGAGGAATAGGGTCGGCCTTTAGTGACGGGGGTTAAAGACATCCAATACATACGGGTGGCTCTTCCCGGCGTCAAGGTCGCCACCGATTAAATAACCCTTACTGAGAACGCCCGCGGCATCGCGGGCGTTTTCGTATCCCCGTACGGGGAAAATTATGGTTGAGGTCACGTTTGATTCACTCAAAAATTATTTTTCAAGAAGTTATTCTAGGCATAAATAACATTAATTTAAGTTTTAACATATAATTACTTCATATACTGGCTTAAAATTAAGATAATCAAACCTTACATTTTCGTTTCTGGGCTAAAAAACCGCAAGATTGCTTCCAAAACTACCGATACCGCTCTGGGGCGATAATATAGCGCCGAGGCGCCTCGCTTTCGTTCTTTGGGCTCACCCTTCCCCGGCCTGCCCGGAGGGGTCGGGAGAAGTTCACCCCCCTGCCCAGCCGGGGGGATTCAAAACGTGGCAGGCGCGGGTAAAACCGAACCTCATGGTAGGCTCGAAACGAAGCTTGGGCCGAATCTGGGGTAAGCTCGAGGACAAAATCAGCTTCCCTCCCCTAGAATCCAAAAATCTCCCCCCGTCACCAGGATCAAGAAAAATCCTGATTACAAGCGGGGTTACGTTTGCGGGGCTCGGCCATGGCATCCGATGGGAGGCGTTTTTTTGCCGAGCCGATAATATTTTCCCCCTGCCTGGCCCGGCTGGCACGCCTATTGCTTTTAACATACCTCGTCGAGAAAGAAACAAGCACAAAAGTAAAAAATGATTTTCAAAACCAAATCACCAAGTCTAAAAAATTTTTTTTAAAACTTTAAATAAACCTTAAAACAGATTTCTAACCCTTTTAATTTTATTGATCGGCTAAAAATAATAAAGTAAACTCTTTAGCCGCCAAACGAGGAACATTACCATGAAAAACATCTTAAAAATCGCCGCCTTTCTGGCAATAATAGCTCTCGTCATCCCGAGCCTGGCCTCGGCTAGCCCCAGAAATCACCGCGGCGGCCCAGGCAAGCAGTACCAGCAGCGCCATGGCGGCTCCAGCAAGGCTTTCCACGGCGGCAAGGGCTACAGTCAATCCCGCCACCAGGGCTACCGCCAGGGCTCGAACCGCGGCTACAGCCAGTCAAGGCATCAGGGCTACCGCCAAGGCTCGAACCGCGGCTACAGCCAGCGCCGCCACCAGGGTTACCGTCAGGGCTCTAACCACGGCTACCGCCAGGGCCGCCACCAAGGCTACAGCCAGCGCCGCCACCAAGGTTACCGCCAGGGCACTAACCACGGCTACCGGCAGGGACGCCACCAGGGTTACCGCCAGGGCCGCCACCAGGGCTACCGGCAGGGACGCCACCAGGGCTACCGGCAGGGCCGCCACCAGGGTTACCGGCAGGGCCGCCACCAGGGTTACCGCCAGGGCCGCCACCAGGGTTACCGCCAGGGCCGCCACCAGGGTTACCGCCAGGGCCGTCACCAAGGCTACGGCCATCGCCGCCACCCCGGCTACCAGCGGCGGCCTCACAGGCGTCCCCACAGGTGGGACGGTCAGGGCCCGAACCAGGGCTACGGCCAAGGCCCTAACCGGTGGGAGGGGCAAGGTCCCAACCAGGGCCCTAACCAGTGGGATGGCCAGGGTACAAACCAGGGTTCCAACCAATGGCAAGGCCAGGATACAACCCAGGGAGACGAGCAGGTCACCGACCAGGAAACCGGCCTGGACGCTAGCCAGGGAAGCATCCAAGATTCCGGGCGAAACACTGAACGGCAATACAGCCGGACCTCCAGCCGGCGTACCTACCAGGATTCGACCGAGGAATAGGGTCGGCCAATGGTGCCAGGGTTTTAGGGAATCCGAACCTACGGGTGGCTCTTCCCAGGGTCAAGGCCGCCACCGATTAAAACTCCCCCAACGAGAACGCCCGCGACATAGCGGGCGTTCTCGTGATCCCGGGTGGGGAAGAGATGGTGGACGGGGGTCAGCGTTTGGCTCTCTCAAAAATACATAGTTTATGGGCACTAAAATCACAATAGAGTCATATTCATAACGACCGATATCGCTTAAGCAAGATAATATGGCGCCGATGCGCCTCGCTTTTGCTCATTGGGCTTACCCTTCCCCGGCCTGCCTGGAGGGGTGGGGAGAAATTCACCCCCCTGCCCGGCCGGGGGGATACAAAACGTGGCAGGCGCGGGTAAAACCGAACCCCATGGTGGGCTCGAAACTGACCTTGGGCCGAATCTGGGTAAACCTCGATGGATAAATCAGCTTCGGGCCCTAGGGTCCAAAAATCTCCATGCCATTATCAGGATCAAGGAAAAGCCTTATTGTAAGGGCGCTTACGATTTCGTGGTTCGACCATGGGAGCCGGGGTGGGGAGTTTTTTTGCCCGATGGAATAAATTTTCACCCAGACTGGCCCGGCTGGCACGCCTATTGCTATATCATACCTCGTCGAGACAGAAACAACTAAAAAAATTTAAAATGACTTTTAAAACCAATCCATCAAGTCTAAAAACAAATTTATAAAACTTTAAAATAACTTTAAAAAATTTTTCAACCCTTTTAACTTTATCGGTCGGCTAAGCGCAAAAAATTAAGGCCCTTTAGCCGCCAAGCGAGGACGGAACAATGAAAAAGATACTCCTACCGGCTCTTTTGATAGCCCTCCTAGCCTTGGCCGTCCCCGGCTTGGCCCAGGCCGATTCCCGCCACCAGAGAGGCCGCGACAGGTCGTTCCAGCAGTCCCAGAGAATCCACAAGAACCAAGGCCCTGGCCATCGGGTGGAAAAGCGCGGGCAAGTCAGGGAAGGCCGTCAGTTCAAGCGCAACCATGGCCCTGACCGGCAGATGAACAGGCGCGCGAGCCATGGGGATCATCGTCAATTTAAGCATCACCAAGGCCCCAGGCCCGACAGGGGCATCGACCGTCGCAACCGCCATCGCGGGGATGACCGCCACTCCATGCGTAGGCACCCGCATCGCAGGCCGCCACATCCCCCGCGCGAGAGGGTCAGGCACCATCGGCACGTTGAGCGCGAGATCGTTTACCTTCCCCAGGAACCCGTCTATTACGAGCAAGAGCCGGTTTACGAAGCGGAGCCCATGATACCCAACGTCAATTTCGGCTTTACCGACAACAGTGGCAACCAAGTAAGCATCGGCTTTGGCGGTGGAGGATTCGGATTCGGCATCAACGTCAACGACTCAGGTTACTGACAGACATCCAACGGCCAATCAGACCGGCTCATGGAAACGCCCGCGACATCGCGGGCGTTTTCGTTTTCAGGCGCGTGAATGGTTTCTGGGCTTAGGCCTTCCGATCCTTGCCCACGACCATGGGTTAAATAAATTAAAAAATTCACTATGGACGTAATAGCAAATTTTATAAACTATATATTTATTTTGAAATATACAAACAATCAATAAAGCTTAATTTATTTTTATTACAAAAAATCGCATAGACATTAAGGGTCCTTTCATTGTTTTATTTCTTTGGGCAGGGCCTCGCTTTTCAACAGTTTCTAGCTATTTTTTTAGCTTGACAAACACATCCGAAATCGCTTAAATAGAAAACATAACGTCGACGCGCCTCGCTTTTGAGGTCTAAACCCAATTTTTTTCCCAGCTCGTCTGGAGCGCTCGGTTAAGTTTCGCTCCCGTGCCCGGTCGCTGGGATTAAAGACATGGTAGGCACCGGCAAAACCGAAGACCCTGGGGAGCCTTAGATTGGGCCTTGGCCGATTCGGGGGAGACCCTTGGGTAAAAACGCTTTTTAACCCCGATGGCCTAAAAATTTTCCCTCCCTTCGGAAACCACGAACGTTGTCCCGCGCGACCATGCGAACCGGGGGTGACGTTTGTTTGGCAAAACCGATAAATTAGCCAAATATTTAACCACTTCTTGTATATTGGCTATTTTTGGGATACCTCGTCGAGACATAATTTTAGTGTTAAAACACTTAAAAGCGATTTTTAAAAGGTTTGGTCGATTAATAAAATTTTATTAAAATAATTAATCATAACCTTTAATTCTCTTTTGCATTACTGGCTGGCTAAGAACACAAAAAAACCATTTAGTCGCCAAACAAGGACGGAACAATGAGAACAATAAGCCCATCCGCTCTTTTGATAGCCCTACTGGTTTTGGCCGTCCCCGGGTTGGCCTTGGCCGACACCGCCGACGAAAATCGCCGCCGGACCGACAGAAGCTACCAATCCCAAGACACCGACGATAACCAGGCCCCCAACGGGCGGATGGAAAGGCGGGAGCGCGCCACCGATAACCGCCTACTGAAACGCCAACAGGGTTCCGACCAGAGAAGCGAAAGCCAAATGGACCGGGGCCAAACCGGGCGCCAGCAGCGTCAAGGGCTCGATACGCGCGAAAGGCAACGTGACCGGGGCCAGGCCAATCGCCTGCGGCGTCCAGGGCAAGGGGTCGACAGGCGCGAAAGGCAACGTGACCGGGGCCAAGTCAGGCGCCAACATGACCCTGGGCCCGACCGGAGGATCGGGCGTCGCTACCGCGGCGATCGTAACTACGACAGGCCTCCCCGTAGGGCGCCACGCGAGATGGCAAGGCACCATAGGCCTCCACGCCACGTGGTCAGGCACTATCGCCGCCACGTTGACCGCGAGGTAATTTACGTTCCCCATGGTCCCGTTATCGTCCCCGGGGTCGTTCCCGGCGTTAACGTTGGCGTTACCCCTAACGGGGCCTTAAGGATTGGCATCGGCGGGTTCGGCATCGACTTACGCTAGAAAGCCGGCACCGTTCGTAGACAAAGCTAACCAAAAGGCTCTGATTGGCATCGCCGGGGTGGGCAAGTGCGCTGGCATCCCACCCACAAGAAGTCTTCACGGGGAGACTACGTCCTTAAACTAAGGCTCACGACCCGTTCCAATCTCACCATTGATGGTAAAAAACCCACGACCTATTGGCCGTGGGTTTTTTACTTGGGGGCCGTTAAGGAGAGGTACCCAAGGGTTTACCGAAACTTTATCTTGATTCAAGGTCTCTCGGCATTCTTATTCTCTAAGCTGAAAACTCAGCCAATTTTATCGCCAAGCAAACGAGATCACTACGAAAATTCATAACTAAGTGAAAAGACGAAGTATTTATCCATAAATTAAACATCTTGTTTAGTAAGTTATTGAAATCTTGGTTTTTTACAGCTTGGTCTATTTTAGAACCATATCTAGACACGTAAATAGGCCTTCACGGCGCAATTCAATAACCTAGCGAAAATTTTATGAAATATATTTTCGTATTATCTTAAAAAAATGTGTTTTATCTCTTGACAAACATTTAAGCCACTGTTATCTTGTATACATGGTGATCAATTTCACACAACTGCGCTAAAATATAAGCAAGCCTTCTTGGATCTTAATTTTCCGACCTAATTTGGGTAATTCCCAGACTGGAGGTAGAAAAGTCTTTCGGTGTGAGGTTAGAAATCCCCACTTTGTTGCTAACAAACTGGAACTGAGCTCTAAACGAAAAAACCGAGCAAATTAAATACTTTTTGTTAAGCCTTAACAAGAAGTTCAGCCCTTCGACGAGGAATAGCGACCCTCGATTATCGGCAGCTTTGATTGCCGCTTAAGCGTTAGTGGTGTTTTAGGCAAGCTAGCATCTTTAAATTGCTATAGTAATTTATCTATTTTAAACACCTACATGCTTATTTAAAACTATTTGAAGCCAAGAATATCGTCATTACTTGCTTATCATTTTACTTAAGAAAGAAAATTTAACCCCCTGATTCTATATGAGACAGTGTTATGAAATTATTTAACGTTAATACGAGGAAAAACAATGAAAAACGTTATCATTTTGACCTTCATAGTCGCCCTTATCTCTCCCTTCCTCCCAAACCAAGCCATGGCCGATTCGCCCCGGTTCAGGGCTTCCCAATCTAAGGCCCACGGCCAAAAACACCTAACCAAAAGGGAGCGCTCTCCCAAAACAGGCCTCCGTAAGTCCCAAACCCAAAGGACCCAGGCGCCCAAAAACCGCCCGATGGGGTCCTGGGGGCACGGAAAGGCCGGTTCCAAGGGAAGCGTGAAGCGAACCCACGTGGGCCAAGGCCCAGTGAACCGTGGCCTCAACCAACTATTGGGCGGGCGCGACGATCGCCATGCCCGGCCCCGGCGGTTTAAGGAAAACGGCTACCATCGCCCCGGCCGGGGGCCGACGGGGCGGTCCGCGGACGGGCAATCCGTCGAGAGGCAATCGATCGGGAGGCAGGTCGCGGAAAGGCAAGTGCTTGAGACCCTGACCCGTCAGGTTACCTACGTGCCGGCCCAGGCCGGGGAAACCGGGCCCGATTTAATCATGGTGATTTTGCCAAGCTTAATCCAAGGGTTAAGCGAGGGCCTGGCCGCGAGCTTCCATTTCGGGGGCGACATCTCCATCTACTAGTTACCATTAATGTTCTCAATTCAAGTAACCTTTAGCTTAACAATCTATCAAAAGAAGGTAATCAAATGAAAAACTCTTTAAAAGCGATCTTTTGTCTGGCCATCGTGACAGTGCTCGTCCCCGGTTTGGGGGCGGCCTATGAGGTCAAAAACCAACTGAACGCCAACGGGCGCCGTACCCGGGATACCGTGACCATGGCGGCCGCGGCCAAGGCCCGGGAAACCGTGACCGGCCTGGGCGAGGCCTATGGGCTGGATACCGGGAACAGGTCCGCCGCGGCGGCCCACGGCAGGGAAACCTCGACCGGCGAGGCCTACGGGTTGGGTACCGAGGCTGACCCGGGCCTTGAAACCGCGACCGGCCTTGATGACGGCTACGGGCTGGATACCGGGGCGGGCCCGGCCCTGGACCAGGGCCTTGAAACGCTGACCGACCTTGGCTATGGCTACGGGCTGGGGACCGACGAGGGTTTGGTTGGGGGCCCGGCAGCCGAATCGGCCACCGGCCGGGAGGTTAGCCGGCCTGAACGTTCGCGGAAGGGCTTGGGTGACCGGGGCCACAAAACCCGGCGCGAGGGCCTGGGCGAGAGGCGCGGCAAAGCCCAGCGTTACGGCCACGGGAAGAGGCTGGGCGAGAGGCGCGGCCAGGCCCATCGTTATGGCCACGGCAAGAGGCTGGGCGAGAGGCGCGCCAATGCCCATCGTTATGGCCACGGCAAGGGCCTGGATCGCCGCCAGCCCAAGGGCCGCCGTTACGTCCCGGCCCAGAGGCAGGGCTACGGGCGGGGTCATGGCCAGGCCGTCAGGCGCGGCCATGGCCAGGCCGTCAGGCGCGGCCACGGCCAGGCCGTTAACCGGAGGGAAAACGCCTCCAGGCGGGCCCGCGGGCGCTAAGCGGTAAGCGCACGAAAAAAACCCACGGCCGGGAGGCCGTGGGTTTTTTCGTTGGGTGGTTCACTTTAAGGCTTCTTTGGCGACTTCCTTGAGGCTCTCGGCGAAGGCCCGGCGCCTGGCCTGGACCACCTTGGCGTCGTCCACGTAGGTCAGGGCCCCGGAGGGGCAGACGGCGGCGCAGCGTGGTTGGCCCTGGCACTGGTCGCATTTCTCGACGCGGCGGCCGGGCCGGGAATAGGCGATGTTGCCGAAGGGGCAGACGGAAACGCAGGTCCTGCAGCCCACGCAGCGGGAGGGATCGGTTTCGATGACACCGGTGGCCTCATCCCTGGCCAGGGCGCCCGTTTGGCAGACCCTGAGGCAAGGGGCCTCGTCGCACTGGAAGCAGGTCACCGGCACCTGGCCGCCGTCCTTGAAGAAAACCAGGTTGATCTTGGAGCCGGCCGGGAAATACTGGCCCCAGTCCCGGCTGGCGCAGGCCAGCTCGCAGTTAAGGCAACCTATGCAGCGGGAAGGGGTCACCTGTATGGTTTTTTGGGTCATGGTCCCCCCCTTAGGCCGACAGGCCGAGGGCCTGGCGTTTGGAAGAGATTAAGGCGTCAAGGGCGGCCCCGGCCTTGACCGGGTCGGGCTCGACCATGAAACAGGCCCCGACGACATCGTTTAGGCCGGAGACGGCCAGATCCGTCAGGGTCCGGCTGCCCAGGATCATGGGCGGGAGGCCCAGATGGGTGGTGATGCCCGTGGCCACGGCGTAAAGGCCTATGGCCGCGGCCTTCTCCGAGTACCATTCCGGGGCCGAGGCGGCGACCGGGAGGGCCGGGATGTCCACGCCCAGCGAGTTGGCCAGGACGGCGCAGAGGTGCATGATGCGGGAATTGTCCACGCAGCTGCCCACGTGAAGCACCGGCGGGACGCCCAGGGCCCGGCAGAGCCCGGCCAGCCTGTCCCCGGCCATGGAGGCCCCTTCGGGCATCAGCAGGCCGGCCTTGCCCATGGCCGAGGTGGCGCAACCGGTGACCAAAACCAGGATGTCCTTTTTGATGAGTTCCTTGGCCAGGGTCACGTGGTGGTGGTCCTGCTTGAGTTTGGGGTTGTTGCAGCCGACGATGCCCACGGCCCCCCTGACCGTCCCGGCCTTGATGGCCTCGATCAGGGGATCGGGGGTCCCGCCCAGGGCCTCGATGATGGCCTCGTTGGAAAAGCCGCTCATGACCTCGACCGGCTCGACGGGGATGAAAACCTTGTCGGGGTCCCGCTTCCTGAAGGCCTCGACGGCGAGCATGACCACCTTCCCGGCCAGCTCCCTCGCGTTCTCGGTATTGAAGTGGAACCTCTCGGCCCCAGGGAAGTGGCCCTTGTCGGAGGTCGTGATGAATTTTGTGTGGTAACACTGGGAGATGTTGACAAGGCTCGGCATTATGCACTGGTAGTCGGCCACGATGGCCTCCACCACCCCGGTGACAATGGCTAGCTCCGTCATCATGTGGTTCCCGGCCAGGGGGACCCCCCGGCGCATCAGGAGCTCGTTACCGGTGCAGCAAAGCCCGGCGACGTTTATGCCGGCGGCCCCGGCCTTTTTGGCCTCGGCCAGGATGGCCGGATCGGTGGCCGCGGCCAGGATCATCTCGGAGACGACCGGGCTGTGGCCATGGACCAAAACGTTGACCATGTCGTGCTTAAGGACGCCCAGGTTGACCCTGGTCTTGCCTGGGGCCGGGGTGCCGAAGATGACATCGGAAATCTCGGTCCCGGCCATGGAGCCGCCCCAGCCGTCCGAGAGGGAGGTCCTGGCGGCGTGAAGGGCCAGGGAGACGGGATCGCAGTCCACGCCCATGTGGGTGCGGTGGAGCATTTCCACGGGCTCCCGGTCGATCCCCCTGGGGGTCAGGGCCAGTTTCTCCCAAAGCTCCAGGCGGGCCTTGGGCAAACGGCCCAGGAAGGCCAGGCCCGGCCCGAAGGTCGAGTAATCCTGCCCCAGGCGCTCGGCCACGTCCTTGGCCACCCGCTTTATGTCGCCGTCCGATCCCAGCCCGAACTCCGCGGCCAGCCTCCTGAGCTTCCCCTCGTCCCGGATCTTATAGGCCGAGGAATGGCCGTTGCCGATCCCGTACAGGACCTCGACCAGGTCCCGGCCGTGGTCGGAGTGGGCCGCCGAGCCGCCGGCCACGAAACGGCCGAAATTCCTGGCGACGGTCAGGTCGGCGTCGGCCCCGCAGACGCCCTTGTCGCGATCGAGCCCGGGGATGATCCGGCAAGGGCCCATGACGCATTTGGCGCAGGAGAGCCCCATCTCGCAAAAGTTGCATTGGGGGGTCTGGCTGGCCAGCCTATCCCAAGCCAACCTCAAGCCCTCTTTCCTGGCCTTGTCGATGAGACAGCCGGTCTCATTGGCCCACGACGAAAACTCCTCGCTGGGCTTGTCAAACACGTACATATCAAGTCTCCTCTGAATGCCGCTGACTTAAATCAGGAACGATAGGGTTAGGGTTAAGGCGGCGCGGTTAAAGTCAAGCCGCGTCGGGGTTTCCGGCGAGGCCGAAAACGACGCATAAAGGCCGGGCGGCCAAACGGCTTAAGCCATTACCAAAGAACCGAATCTTCCGCCATAACCCAAAAAAATTATCGAATCGATAGAAGCGGTTAGATTTAAATTTGGGCGTTTATCCGCAAAGCTTTTGGGCAAAGGGGTTTGGCGACTTCGCCAAAGGCCCCGAACGGGCCCATAGCCATAAAAACAATCGAATAAAGTATCCCCGCACCCGCGGGCCGGATTCGCCTAGGGCGCAGGGAACGAGGCCTCGGGCAGGCCCATCAAGGACTTTGAATATTCCCGGCGGCGGCAAGCCGGGCAGACGGGGTTTTCGACCCCGGCCCGCCTGAGTTCCTCGGGCGTGCCCATGGGCCGGCCGCATAGCGGGCAGGGCTCGAGGTCGAAATCGCGTCCCCAGATCGAGCGGGGTTCCTCGGAATAGGCGATGTGGCCGGTGGGGCAAGCCCTGGCGCAGGCGGCGCAGCCCACGCAGTCGATGGGGGCCTCGAAAAAGGGGCCGGCGACCTTTCTCTCGCGGCCACGGCCAACCAAGGCGATGGCCTCGGAACCAGCGGCCCGGCAAGCCCTGACGCAGCGCCCGCACCTTATGCAGCCATCGGCCCCGTCGGTGAGCCTGGGATCGGCCCCGACCCCAAGCTCCCCGGCCAGCCCCAGCAAATAGGCGTCATTGGGGGCCCTGGCCAAAAGGAGCCGCAAGACGAAGGCCCTGGCCTCCAGGGCCAGCGGGCTGGCCGTCAAAAAGGCCTCGCCGTCCGAGCGAAGCGGGTACATGCATGAGGCCAGCAGCCGTCCCCCGGACTCCACCAGGCAGAGCCGGCAGTTCCCGTCCGGAGGGAGGCCCGGGTGGTGGCAGAGGGTGGGTATGGTCAGGCCCAGCCCTTTGGCCGTATCCAAAAGGGTCGCTCCGTGGGGGGCCTCGAACTTTCGCCCGTCTATGGTCCCCGTGACCTTGCGGTGGGTATGGTTCATCGGAAAGCCTAAAAACGCCGTGGCCGGTCAGGGCCGGCCGGCGCCCTGTCAACTGTCGCGGCGCCTTTCGGGCCGGGCGCCCTTGCGGACCGCCCTGGCCGCGCCAAAACGGCAGGCGGGGAGGCAGGCCCCGCAGGAGACGCAAGCGGCGAGGTCGATTTCGTGGGGGGCTTTTTTCTCCCCGGAGATGGCCCCGGCCGGGCAAGCCGCGAGGCAAGCCCCGCAGCCCACGCAAAGCTCATGGTTGATTTCCGGCCAGAAGAGGCCCTGGCAGCGGCCGGAGCGGCAAAAACCCTCTTCCGCGTGCTCCCGGTATTCCTCCCCGAAGTGCCGCAGGGTGGACAGGAGCGGGTTGGCCGCGCTTTGCCCCAGGCCGCAGAGGGCCGTTTTCGAGAGCATGGAGGCGACTTTCCCGAGCTCCAGGGGGTCCCCCTTCCGCCCCCGGCCGCGGCAAAGATCGTCTAAAATCCCGTGGAGCGAGGTCAGGCCCTCCCGGCAGGGGGTGCATTTCCCGCAACTCTCGCCCATCAAAAAGCCGGTGAAATAGCGGGCCACGTCGACCATGCAGCTTAGGTCGTCCATGACTATCAGGCCCCCGGAACCCATGATGGCCCCGGCCTTGGCGAGATTGTCGAAATCGAGCGGCAGATCCAGGGCCTCGCTTGGCAGGCAGCCGCCCGAGGGGCCCCCGATTTGGACGGCCTTAAAGCCCCGGCCCGGCCTTGGCCCCCCGCCGACCCCGAAAACCAGCGAGCGGATGGGCGTCCCCAGGGGCATCTCGACCAAACCGGAGCGCCTGACCTGGCCTACCAGGGAAAAGACCTTCGTCCCTGGGTTGTCCCCGGTCCCCATGGACCTGAACCACCCTGGCCCCCGCCCGACTATGGGGGGCACGTTGGCCCAGGTCTCAACGTTTTGGAGGAGGGTGGGCGAGTCCCAAAGCCCCCTTTCCGTGGAGCGAACGTACTTGACCCTGGGCTGCCCCTCCCGGCCCTCGATGGAGGCCATGAGCGCGGTCGATTCCCCGCAAACGAAGGCCCCGCCGCCCAGGACGGTCTCGAGCCTAAAGCTAAAGCCGCTCCCCAGTATGTTCTCGCCCAAAAGCCCCGCCCTCTCGGCGGACCCTATGGCCCCGTTTAGCCTTTCGACCGAAAGGGGGTACTCATGGCGCACGTAAACGAAGCCCACGGCGGCCCCGACCGCGTAGGCCCCCAGGGTCATGCCCTCGATTATGGAGAAGGGGTCGCCCTCCATGAGGCTCCGGTTCATGAAGGCCCCCGGGTCGCCCTCGTCACCGTTGGCCAAAACGTACTTGACGGCCCCCTCGGCCAGGCGGCAGGAGGCCCACTTGCGGCCCGCCGGGAAGCCCCCGCCCCCCCGGCCCCTGAGCCCGGATCGCTCGACCCTCTCGGAGACCTCAAGGGGGCTGAGCCTTCCGAGGGCCAGGGCCAAGGCCGAGTAGCCGCCGGTCTTAAGGTAATCGTCCAGGCTCTCCGGGACGATCCGCCCGAAACGGCGCGTGATCAGCCGCGTCTGCGGTTCGTAGAACGGGTGCCCCTGGTCGATGGCCCCATCGGCACCCGTGGCCCGCCGCCCCGCGGGCCTGCCGTTCAGGAGGGTCTCGCCAACGAGCCCCTCGCAGTCTTCCAGGGTGACGCCCCCCACGACATAGTCCCCTGGCTCAACGCCGACCAAGGGCCCCTTCTCGCACAGGCCCAGACAGCCGGTCAGGTCGGCCCTGTAGCCGTCGCCAAGGCCCCTGGCCTCGGCCGCCTCCCGTATGGCCGCATGGATCCTCCCGGCCCCCGCGGCCAGACAGCCGGGCCCCCCGCAGACCCATAGCCTCCCCCTCGGGGAAGGGGCTTCGGCCAGTCGGCCTATGAGCGCCTCGAGCTCGATTGGGTCCTTAAGGCGATCCATGGGGCACCTACGCGAAGGCGAAAGGGGCGGGCCCGCCCCCGTTTCCGGGGGCCAGGCCCCCCGCGGTAAGCTAAACCAGTTCCTGGGCTTTCTCGGGGGTCAGGTGGCCATGGACGTCCCCGTCCACCGTGACCACGGGGGCCAGGGCGCATGCCCCCAGGCAGTTGACCGACTCGAGCCCCAAGCGGCCGTCCCCGGAGGTCTGGCCCATCCTGAGCCCCAGCCGCTTTTCCAGCGACTCGACCAAAGCCCCGGCCCCCCGCAGATGGCAGGCCGTGCCTTGGCAGACCGTCAGAAGCCGCTCCCCCTTGGGCGTAAACGACAGGGCTTTGTAAAACCCGGCCACCGAGAACACCCTTGCCGCCGGGACCTTCAAACGCCCGGCCACGGCCAGGAGGGCCTCCCTGGGCAAATGCCTGAAGGCGGCCTGGATCTCCTGCAGGATGGGCAACAGATACCTTGGCTCCGGGGGCCTGGAATCAAGGATTCGCCCCACAAGGCTTTCGTCCACGACGCTCATGCCATCGAACTCCCTGGCCTTCCAATGAGAGGCCTTTACGCTCCCCCAAACCACCAAAGGTCAGCTAAAAAAATAATAACGCTACCGTTCCCCAAAAGGCCCGACCGTGGGGTCCAAATCAGTGGAACCCGCCATCGCTTACCTGAAAGGGTGACTGTCAAGCCATTATTTTTTGATTTTTTCCTATGACAACAATATATCGTATTTTAGCCCCGATGGCAATCTAAAATTTTGACAAACCGGCCATGGCCCCAAAAATCCCCTATCCATGCCATTTCCCACCTGGCGTCAAAAAACAAACCCGAGGTTGGCCCCGCGAAAAAACCGTCAGAAAATTATGGCGCTTTTGCACCCCGGCGCCCTGCCGCCCCGCCCAAGCCCCCGCCCGGCTTAACCATAAGGGCGACCCTTGGGCCATTTGGCCTAAAGGTCCAAAGCTCCAAAGATCCGGGGGGTTGGCCTTAAGGCCCGATTGGGGGTATACTCGATAGGCGAGGAAACGAAGAAAAGCCCGGCCCAATCGGATATTACCCATCCGGGCCGGGATATCGGGGAGGCGGCGATGATTTTCGTCTTGACGGGGGCCGGCATCAGCCGGGAGAGCGGACTGGAGACCTTTAGGGACAAGGACGGCCTTTGGACCAAGGTCAAAATCGAGGACGTAGCCACGCCCAGGGCCTTCAGGAAGAACCCGAAAATGGTCCTCGAATTCTATAACCAGAGGCGCCGGGAGGTTACCGACGGGCACATAAAGCCCAACGAGGCCCACCTGGCCCTGGCCAGGCTGGAAGACGCCCTGGAAAAGGCCCCCAAAGCCCGGGGCTCCAAACTGCCGGGCCTTTTCCTGGTCACCCAAAACGTCGATAACCTGCACGAGCTGGCCGGAAGCCGGCAGGTGTGCCACATGCACGGCAGGCTAAACGCGGCCAAATGCGACCACTGCGGGGCCCGGTTCGATTGGGTCAAGGATCTCGGCGTGGAAGACGTTTGCCCCGACTGCCAAACCAAAGGCCTTCTGAGGCCCGACGTGGTTTGGTTCGAGGAAGTCCCCTATTACCTTGAGGAGATCCAGGAGATGCTCTACCAGTCCGACACCTTCGTCTCCATCGGGACCTCCGGCGTGGTCTACCCGGCTGCCTCCTACCTGACCGTGGCCAAAAACCGGGGCCTCCAAACCGTCGAGATCAACCTCGCCCCGACCGTCTCGGCCTCATACTTTGACCGGACGTTCTACGGCCCGGCCACGAAAGCCGTCCCCGCCTGGGTCGACGAGGTCTTAAAGGCCCCCTGAGGCAAGCCACGACCCCTTTCGCCTATCGGCCCCAACGGCCATTTCCCCCCTCGCCAAACCCCTGGCCCGGGCGGCCTTACGCCCGCCACCGGTCAGCCGGGGAGGCCATCACAAAATGAACGAACGGGCCCGAACCATGTTCTTTGAATACCCCCTCGCCGCTCCCCGCGAAGATTTTTACGACATCACGTACCAGGTCCAACGGGCCGTCGCCGCCTCCCAGGTCAGGCAAGGCCTGGTCGTGGTTTACTGCCCCCACACCACGGCGGGCATAACCATCAACGAGAACGCCGACCCTTCCGTGGTCCGCGACCTCTTGCTGGGCCTGGAAAAGGCCTTCCCGGACCGCCCCGATTTCCGTCACTCCGAGGGCAACTCCAAGGCCCACCTCAAGGCCAGCGCCATCGGCTCAAGCGTTACCCTAATCATCGAGGACTGGAAACTCATCCTGGGCACATGGCAGGGCATATATTTCTGCGAGTTCGACCCGCCCCGAAACCGTAAGTATTACGTGAAAATCATTGGCGAGTGAAATCCCATAACCGTTGCCCCATTGGCCGCAAAAAAAAATTATTTCCCGGGCCAGTCAGGGTCAAAAACAGGATTCGTGATGGCTTATGGCATTATTCGCGGCAATAATCATGACATAATGGCCATCGGTTAGACGCAATTTACACGATGGTCCCATTTCCCGGAGCGGCCAGCGCCGAATCATGAAGTGCCGCAAAAACGGCAAGGGTTTTCACGGTAATGTCCACGGGCAAGGGCGGCTATGACTTTTGGGGCCGCCCCGGTTGGCCGGGGTGCAAGGAATCATCGAGATAAGCGAAAGGCGGGCAACGAAAGTTGCCCGCCTTTTTGTCACCATCCAACCCGTATAGGCATTAAAACCCCGAACTACATCGCGGCCCAGCTTGGTTCGCCGATTGCCGTACCCTTCATGCCCATGACACTTCTGCGTGGAGGATCGCCGAAGAGGCGTTTATATTCCCTGATGAACTGTGTCGCGCTCTCATACCCCACGGCCATGGCGGCTTGTGTAACATCATGCCCTTCCGAGAGCATGAGGCGTTGGGCTTCACCCAGGCGCAATCGTTTCTGGTACTGTATCGGGCTAAGAGTCGTAATATCCCTGAAATATTTATGAAACGTTGATGGAGCCATGTTCGCCAGGTTGGCAAGATCTTCCACCAACAGAGGTTCCCTGTAGTTTTCTTTCAACCAGGCGATGGCCCGCGTGATCTGGTGTCCCTGCGAACCGAAAGTATTCAGCGTTCGCAGAATGCCGCCAAAGGGGCCGACAAGCAGCCGATAGTGGATTTCCCGGAGCAAAAGTTCTTCCATCACCGGAATCTGCTCCGGTTTTCCCGCCAGTTCGGCAAGGCGAACGAAAGAGTCCAGCAATTCCGGTTCGACCTGCTGCGTCATGGCCCCTCTGAAAAAACCAGGAGCCGTTGCCGATGGCGGAACCTTGGACGCCAGGTTCGCTATGAGGCCGGTATCCAGATATAACGACAAAGCCAGATACGGTTTTTCTTCGCTGGCTTCCATCACGCAACTGGAAACGGGCATGTCCACGCCGCACACGAAACAAACATTCTCGCCGTAATACCGTTCTTCGGAGCCAATTCTTACCAGTTTTGTTCCCTGCGCGACCACGATGACAACAGGTTCAAAGAAGTGCGGTTT
>JAITKA010000183.1 GCA_031278635.1 Deltaproteobacteria bacterium
CCCGCATGGCTATGGAATGTTCGCCCCAATTATATGACCAGGTGGCATCATTATTAATAGCAACTCAGAAAAACCCCCGCGGCCTTGCCCAGAAAATCCCCTCCGGCAACCCCAAGGGCCGTTCGCCCCGCTGGAATGACCCGGCGGCATCATTATTAATAGCAACCCAGAAAACCCCACCCGCGGCCTTTACCCGAAAATCCCATCCGGCAACCCCAAGGGCCGTTCGCCCCGCTGGAATGACCAGGCGGCATCATTGTTAATAGCAACCCAGAAAACCCACCCGCGGCCTTTGCCCGAAAACCACCACCCGGCAAGGCTATGGAATGTTCGCCCCGCTGGAATGACCCGGCGGCATCATTATTAATAGGTGCCCAGAAAACCCCCCGCGGCCTCTGCCAGAAAAACCCCCCCACCCGCAAGGCCAACAAACCTTCGCCCCAGTTATATGACCCGGTGGCATCATTATTAATATGCGCCTCGCCCCACCCGCGGCCTTTGCCCGCTAACCACCTCCCGCAAGGCCAACAAACCTTCGCCCCACTGGCATAACCCGGCGACGACCTAATTATTTTTCCCCCGAAAACCCCCCGCGGCAGGGCCCGCGCCCTTTCGCTCCCCAAAATTCCTCCCGCCGCGTTTGAAACGGGCGGGCGAATGGACTATCATTTCGCTTGGGAAACCTGCCTTCGCCCAGGGGCGCCCGCGGTCTCACCCGCCGCCCGGCGCCCCATGGGTGTTTGCCGGCTTTCAGGGGCGCCCGCGGTCTCCCCCGCTGCCCGGCTTCCCATGGGCGCCCGCGGTCTCACCCGTCGGCTTGCTTCCATGGTGCCCGCCAGGGAATCCCCCTCCGGTGTCGCACCGCCCGGGGCCTCCCCCTCCGGGGACATGCTTATTAACGGTTATCGATAATACCGCTAAAATCCTTTGTTTAACCACAATTATCCCCTATAGCGCCATGCAGCCCAGGGATAAAATTTTTACAACCCCCAAATTACTTACCATTTCGCCGTTTGGGTACCACCTTTCGACGTTTGGGGACCATCGGGACACGTTTATGTTGGTTTTGGGACTTGAAAGCTCGTGCGACGAGACGGCGGCGGCTTTGGTCGATGGCCGGACGGTCGTAGCCGAGGCCGTGAGGAGCCAGCTTGACCTCCATAGGGTTTATGGCGGGGTGGTGCCGGAGATTGCCAGCCGGGCCCATTTGGAGGCCGTGGATTCCATGGTCGGGGAGGTGTTGGCCGGGGCCGGGGTGGGTTTGGGCGACGTGGGCGGGTTGGCCGTGACCCAGGGGCCGGGGTTGGTGGGGGCGCTTTTGGTGGCCATGGGTTTCGCCAAGGGGCTGTCGGTTGCGAGGGGCATACCGATGGCCGGGGTCAATCACGTGCAGGCCCACGCCTTGGCGCCGTTCATGGTCAGGGCGGGGGAGGAGGCGGCCGGGGGCTTGCCGGGCTTCCCGTTGGTGGCCCTGGTGGTCTCGGGCGGGCACACGAGTTTGTTTTTGGTCGAGTCGCCCCTGAGGTTCAGGACGCTGGGGCGGACTTTGGACGACGCTGCCGGCGAGGCCTTTGACAAATCGGCCAAGCTGATGGGGTTGGGGTACCCGGGGGGGCGCGTCATCGAGGAGATGGCCAGGGAGGGGGACCCGCGGGCCTTCCCCATGCCCAGGCCGCTTTGGCGCAAGGGGCTCGACTTTTCGTTCAGCGGCCTTAAGACCCAGGTCCAGAACGTTTACCGGGAGCGGGACATGGACCGGGAGCCGGCGGATTCCCAGGCGCTGAGGGATTTGGCCGCCTCGTTCCAGGAGGCGGTGGTGGACGTTTTGATCCACAAGCTGGAGGTCGCGGCGGTGATGCACGGGGTCAGGGGGGTGGTTTTGGCCGGGGGCGTGGCCGCGAACGGGCCCCTCAGGGCCAGGGCGGCGGAGAGGTTCGGGCATTTGGCTTTGGGTTTGCCGAGGAAGGCCTGGTGCGCGGACAACGCGGCCATGATAGGTTACCTGGGGTCGCTGCAGCTGGGGAGCGGCCAGAACGTTTTGGGCCTGGGGGCCGAGGCCAAGCCCCGTTGGCCGGTGCCGGAATTTTAGATGGAAAGCCCGAGGAAACGGCTGGGCGAGATGGGGCTGGCCCCGTCGAGGGCCAGGGGCCAGAATTTCATCAGGGACCCGAGCGTCGCGGGCAAGATCGCCGATCTGGTGGCGGGGGAGGCCAGGGCCGGGGGTTTGGCCGGGCCGCTGGGCGTGGTCGAGGTAGGGCCGGGCCTGGGGGCCCTGACCGGGCCGCTTTTGGGTCGGGGGCTCAGGGTCACGGCGGTGGAGGTCGACAGGGGCCTCGCCGAGGCGCTGGGGCGGTGGCCGGAGGCGGGGGAGGGGCTGACCGTTTTGGGGCGGGACGTGCTGGGCCTGGACCTGGAGAGGGACCTGGGCGGGGGGGAGCGGGTCGTCTGCGGCAACCTCCCCTACAATCTGTCCACCCCGATACTATTTTGGTTCATGGACCAGGCCAGGGTGGCGCCCAGGGGGATTTTCATGCTCCAGAGGGAGATGGCCCGGAGGCTGGTCGCCGGGTGCGGGGGCCGGGAGTACGGGCGGCTGTCGGTGGCCGTGTCCCTATGGTACGAGGCCAGGACGGTTTTGGCCGTGCCGGCCGAGGCCTTCCGGCCCAGGCCGAGGGTGGAGAGTTCCGTGGTCCTTTTGAGGCTCAGGGGCGAGCCGCCGACGGCGGGGGAGAGGGCCGCCCTGGGCAGGCTGACCGCGGCGGCGTTTTTCTCGAGGCGCAAGACGATTCTCAACAACCTGGTCGCCCGGTACGGGCGGGCGGTGGCCACGGAGGCCCTGGGGAGGCTGGGGATCGATCCCGGCCTGAGGGCCGAGGCGCTGGATCCCGCGACCCTGGCGGCCCTGGCCGGCATTTTGGAGGCGGGGGGACCTGATGGGTAGTTATTCCGCCGGTTCCTTGGGGCCGTATTTTTTCGCGTACCCCCTGGGGGTTATCATCCGGCCCTGGTAGACGAAAGTGCTTTCGTTGCCCACGATGACGGTGGTTTGCATGTCCACGTCGGCCTGGGCCAGGAGGCCCAGGGTGGTCAGGGCCATGGCCTCGCCCTTGCGCCCCATGCGGCTGGCCAGGCCCACGGGCGTTTGGGGCGGGAGGTTACCGAGGAGTATCTCGGCCGCCCGGCCCAGTTGCCAGGGGCGGCCGCGGCTTTTGGGGTTGTAGAGGGCGATGACGAAGCCGGCCCTCGAGGCCAGGTCCAGGCGCCTTTCGATGGTCTCCCACGGGGTCAGGCGGTCGGAGAGGGAGACGGCGCAAAAGTCATGGGTCAGGGGGGCCCCCAGGAGGGCGGCGGCCGCGGTCAGGGCCGGGGTGCCGGTTATGACCCTTATGTCGTATTGGCCGGGTCCCTGGCCCAGGGGCAGTTTTTTGGCGGCGGCCACCTCGAAGATGGCCCCGGCCATGGCGTAGACCCCCGGGTCGCCCCCGGAGACCATGGCCACGGCTTTCCCTTCCCCGGCCAGGCGCAGGGCCCTTTCGGCCCTGGCCATCTCGGCTTTCATGGGGCTGGGCTCGAGGGTGGCCCCCTCGGCGGTGAAGGGCCTGGCCTCCTCGAGGTACAGGCCGTAGCCAAGGACTATCCTCGCCTCGGCCAGGGCCTTTTCGGCCGCGCGGGTCAGGCCCCCGGGTCCCCCGGAGCCGAGGCCGATGATGGGTAATCCATAAGGGCCACGGCGCAGGTCGCCCTGGCCCCCTTTCGTTTGTCCATTATCAGCGGGCCCATCCGGGCCGCCAGTATGGCCGAGGCTTCGCATACCGAGGGAGCTCCGATTCTCCTCAGGACGGTTTCCGAGGGGTTGGGGGTACCGACCGCCGAGAGCCGGCCGGGACCGAAGGTTAGGAGGGGCACCCGCCACAGTTTGGCCAGGGCCGCCGGGGCCAGATCCGGGCCGCCCCGTGAGTCGACCGTGGCCAGGGCGGCGACGGAGCGCGTCGAGAGCCCCGCGTCGCCCATGGACCCCTCGACCAGGGCCAGGAGCTCGGGCGGGGGGCAGTCCCGGTGGCAGCCCAGGCCCACGGCCAGGGCCGGGGGCCGCAGGGCCAGGCATTCGCGGGGTAGGGGCCGGAGCCGGTAATCGACCGAGACCGAGGGCCGGTTTTCGGTCGGGGGCTCGCCCGGGAATTCGAAGAGTCCCGGCCACGCGCCCAGGGCGGGCCTCAGGAAAAGCCCTGGGTCGTAGACGTCGATTTTCCCGCCCTCGGTGAGGGTCCGGCTTATGGCCGCGAGCGGGCTTAGGTCCTGGAACCCCAGGCCCAGGTCGGCGGCCAGGACCTCCAAGGCCGGGACCCTTTGGAGATCCGTGGCCGTGGTGATGACCGGCAGGCCCCCGGTCAGGAGGGCCACACGGCGGGCGAGCTCGTTGGCCCCGCCCAGGTGGCCGGAAAGGAGGCTGATCACGAACCGGCCGTCCTGTCCCATGGTCACCACGGCGGGGTCGGTTTTTTTGTCCGCGGCCAGCGGGGCGATCAGCCTGACCGCGATGCCCGTGGCGGCCACGATCACGTGCCCCCGGTAGTCGCGGAACCACCTGGCCAGGCCTTCCCCGAGGCTCCGGAAGGTCTTGGCCGCGTAGTCGCCCTTGAGGCGGTCGGGCAGGAACAGGTCGGCCCCCAGGGCCCTGGCCGTCCGGTCGGCCAGGGCGGCCCCCTGGGCGGTCAGCGCCCAGACGGCGACCTTGCCTTCCATGGCCTCCGGGTCCGCGGACCGGCCCCTGGGGATCATTGGCCCCTTACCCCGTTTTTGGCGAAAAGGCCCACCGTTTTTCCCTCGCTTCCGATCATGCCGAGAAAATCCCCCGTTTAAAGAATTCTTTAAATTAAATCATAGCCGGTGAGCGATAGAACACGCTAACCGGGACCGTTTTTCGGGACCGGCGGTTACATTTGTCCCGTCATTCCTTGGCTTTCCTGTGGGCGTGCCCGAAATTTGGGTCGTAGAGTTTAGACTTTGGCGTTTCCTCGCCGCTTTTTAGGGCGGCCAGGGCCGGCCCGGCCAGGATCAGGGCGTGCCGGTCCAGGCCCTCGTCGGAAAGGGTCCGGGCCAGCCCCGCGGGGGTGGTCCAGAGGGTTTTGCCGTCCGGCCAGCCGACCCGGTAGCAAACGGCCACCGGGGAGTCCGGCCCGTAGGCCTCGGACAGGGTTTTGCCCACCCCTTCCCCCTGGCCCGCCGAGAGGTAAAGGGCCAGGGAGGTCCGGTGGCCGGCCAGGGCGGGCAGGTCCTCGCCCGCGGGCATGGGCGTCCTCCCGGCCACCCTGGTCACTATCAGGGTTTGGGTGATCTCGGGGATCGTGAACTCGAGGCCCAGCGAGGCCGCCGCGGCCGTGGCCGCCGTGACCCCGGGGATGACCCGGTAGGGCACCCCGGCCTCCATAAGTAGGCGAAACTGCTCGTGGATGGCCCCGTAGAGGCTGGGGTCCCCGGTGTGCAGCCTGACCACCCTCAGGCCAGCGCGGTAGCCCGAGACCAGGGTCCCGGCTATCTCCGGGAGATCCATGGCGGCGGAGTCGACGACCCGGCAAGCGGGCTTTCGGGCCGAGAGGATTTCCGGGTTGACCAGCGACCCGGCCACGACGATCAGGTCGGCCTCGCCCAGGGCTTTTTGCCCGGCCACGGTAATCAGGCCCGGATCGCCCGGCCCGGCCCCCACGAACAATATCTCGCCCTTTGGATTATCTTGTCCCATTTTAGGCACCAAAGCCGGTCGCCGGCTCACTTCGGGACCCGGCCCTTCACCAGGAAGACCGGGTTTATGGGTTTGAGGAGGAGGCTGTCGGCCAGGGGCTCGCCCCTGGCGGCGGAGATCTGCGTGACCGATATTGGCAGGCCCGTCCGGGAGAGCGAGGAGATGGCCGCGTCGAGGCTGTCGAGCCTGACCACGGCGACCACCGCCACGCCGCCCGGGGCCATGAAGCCCAGGACCCCCTGGAGCAGGGCCTCGAGTTGCCGCCCGCCGCCGCCGACGAACACCCTGTCGGGCGCCGGGAGGTCCGGGATGACCTCCAGGGCCGGCCCCTCGATTATCTCGAGGTGGGCCGTCCCGTAACGGGAGCGGTTTTCCCTGGCCTGGGCGGCCCTCCGGGGGTCCCTTTCCACGGCCAGGAGGCGCCCGTGGCGAAGGAGCAGGGCGGCCTCGAGGGAGACCGAGCCGGAACCGCAGCCGAGATCCCACATGGTCTCGTCCCCGCCCAGCTCCAAAAGGCCCAGGGCGGCCGTCCTGACCTCGCTTTTGGTGATCAGGCCCGCCTCGTGGTCGTAGGCCGATTCCGGGGAGCCGATGGACAGGGCCTCCTGCGGCCCCAGCCTCTCCAGGACGACCAGGTTCAGGGGAGAGAACTCGGTCTTGGCGGCCTTGGCCAGATCCCCGGACCAGATCCTTTGCCCGGGCAGGCCCAGGTCCTGGAAGACGGTGATTTTCCAGTTAAGCTGGCCGCGGGCCATGGCCGCGGAGGCGATGGCGGCCGGGCCGTTGACGGGGTCGGTGTACACGGCCAGCCTCCCGGGGCCGGTGGGCTGGCCCGCCCTGAAGAGGGCCGAGTAGAAGGCCCCCCGGTCGTTTCGCCCGTGGAGCGAGACGACCTCCACGCCGGCCCAGCTGACCCCCATGAGGGCGAAGGCCTTTTGGACCGCGGTCGGGGCCGGCCTCATGGCCACCCTGTGGCCCGCGAAGGCCCCGATCACCCTGGCCCCCAGGCCGAAAAAGTTGGGGTCGCCGTCGGCCAGTATGACCGTCCCGCCCGCCTCGAACGACTCCCTGACCTCGGAGAGCCAGGCGCCCAGCCCGCCGGCCAAAGGGATCGTCCGGCACCTGGGGTTTAGCCTAGGCAGGACGCCCCCGAGCAGCCTGGCCGGGCCGGCCACCAGTGTGGCCCCCTCCAGCAGGGCCGCGGCCGAGGGGCACAGATCCCCGGGGTCGTCGATGCCCAGGATGGTCACGGCCGGGCCGTCGTCCGGCGGTTCGTCAAAACGTCTGATCCCTGATCGCTTGAGCATGGTTCGTCCCGATCCCGTCCCCCAAACGGGCGATCGTCAAAGTTTGGGCCGCGGCCCTATCGGCCCGGGCAGCACTCATGGGCCAGTACCGTCCCGTCAAAGTCAAACACGGTGACCCAAAGTCGCGGGCCCGGGCCGGCGAAACCCCTGGCCGAGGCCAGGACCCTTTTGGCCACGATGGGGACCAGGCCCAGCGCCCCCCGTTCCTTGAGTATCCCCAGGGCCGCGAGGGCGGTGGGGGCGGCGGCCACCAGCCCGCGGGCCTCGTCCCCGAGGCCCTCCAGCCAGCCCGCCAGCATGGTCAGGTCCATGTCGTTGCTGTGGGCGTGGGTGTACGGGAAATTGGCGGCCTGCTTGACGGCCTTCCCGAAAAACCCGGCCAGCCCGATGGTCCCGAACCCGTGGCGGACCGAAAGGGCAAGGCCCGCCCGGAAAAAGTCGGCTATCTGGACGAAGGCCTCCTCGGGCAGATCCGGCCGGGCCAGGCGGGCCAGGCCCTCGCTCCGCCCCCCGGTGGACAGCACGACTTCCCTGGCCCCGGTCGCCCTGGCCACCGAAAGGGCGCTGTCGATGGTGGCCACGTAGGCCTGGTGCGAGAAGGGCTTCACGAGCCCCGTCGTCCCCAGCACCGATAAGCCGCCCACGATGCCCAGGCGGGGGTTTAGGGTTTTAAGGGCCAGCCTTTCCCCGTTTTCGATGGACACCGTGGCCACAAGGCCCTGGCCGTCAAGGAATGGCGCGAGGTTTTTGGCCATCATGGCCCTGGGCACCGGGTTCACGGCCCACTCCCCGACCGGCAAAACGAGCCCGGGCCTGGTCACCCGGCCCACGCCCGCGCCGCCCTCGATGGTTAAGCCCGCGCCCCTGGCCGGCCGGACGACGACCGAGATCCTGGCCCCGTTGGTGACGTCGGGATCGTCCCCTCCGTCCTTGACCACGGTGGCCTTGGCCCCCCCATCCCCGCAAAACGAGGCCTCGTCTATCCTGACGGATAAATTCCTCCCCTGGGGCAGGGCAATCAGGACCCCGTCCGGGGGACGCCCGTTTTTCAAGGTCAAGGCCGCCGCCAAGGCGGCGGCGGTGGCCGCCGCGCCGGTGGAAAAACCCCAGCGAAGGTTTGTTTCCCGCCCCTGGTCTGGGCTCTCGGTCGTCTCGGGCGATGGCGCGGTCATGGGAGCGGCTACCCGGCCTTGTTCTTGTCGGTTAAAGGGATAAAGGCACTATCGATCAATGGCCAAAACGAAATATATGAATAAATATTCTTTTAAGGAAAAAAATGAACCTCAGGCGATCCGGCCTCTCCTTAACCGCATTGCCCGCGCCATGGTAAACATCGCGCCCATGGACTGGCCCGCGACCTCTTAGGCCAAAATACGCCATCTGTTCGATTGTATATTGTCGCGGCCCGTTTATCAAGGAGGCGCCGGAACGCCAGAACGCTGGCCCCCCGAAACGAATACGGCCTACACTAACCCCGCCCGCAGGTAACCCCACCCACCCCTTTTGGCCGTTTTGCCGGCCCTTTCCCGGCAAGGCTCGCCCCCTTAGCTCGCCCCATTCGACCGGCCAAACCCCTAAAAGCCAGACGAGACTTAAACAGCTAAGATTTCGACCTATAACGCTATGAAAATCTTACCTTTTATATTAATATTGACAAGCATAGAAATATGGTTTATAAGGTTACCACTAACAATTTCCCGTGTACCTATATTCGAGCGGTATCACGAAAATCAAAGCCAGTCCGGCAGTTTAATTGACGAATGGGGAGAAAATAAGTCACATGC
>JAITKA010000119.1 GCA_031278635.1 Deltaproteobacteria bacterium
AAAAGCGCGCCTACCACCACTTAAGACGGCTTGGGGGAAGCCCCGGTGGCTTCCCCCTAACGGCTTATTTTCAAGGCTCGACATAGCGTAACCAAATACACCAAACCAAAAGGCGGCTCGACCACTAAAGAGTCGCCTTTGTCTTACTGACAGGCATTATTTTGTGTACTAACGAGCACAGGAGGAAATAAAATGGGGTACTCTTTTTTGGAGCCAATCGTGGTGGCCGGAAGAACCTTCAAAACGCGCATCGTCCTTTCCGCCATGGCCAAACATCTAGCGGATCCCAAAGGATTCATTACCGACGAGTACCTCGCCCATTTTGAGGACCAGGCCAAATCGGGCGCGGCCCTGATTACCCCTGGCATCATGGTAATCGATCCTACCTGGCCCTACGTCTCCTACAACCAGCCCTACCTGAGCGACGACAAATACATCCCGGGGTTAAAGCGCTTCGCCGACAGGATGAGGAAGCAGCGGGCTTTCTCCTGCTGCCAGCTCTGGCACCCAGGCGCCGCGGGCGCCCCGGCCAAATCCATAAACACCCTGACCGTAGGCGAAATCCAGCGCATCCAGGAGCTTTACGTTTCCGCCGCCAGAAGGGTAAAGGAGGCCGGGGTGGACGCCGTCGACTTCCATGCCGCCCACTGTTACCTCCCGGGCCAGTTTTTAAGCCCCTATTTTAACCAAAGGACCGACCGCTACGGCTCGGCCACCCTGGACGACGCCATCCGGTTTTCCCTGGAAATTATCACCATAATTAACGACGAACTGGTCGACGACACTTTTTTCATGACCGGGAAAATCAACGGCTCAGACTTCGCCCCCAACGGCATGACCCCCCAAAGGGCCGCCGAGGCCGTGAAAATCTTCGAGAAAAACGGCATCTCCATGGTCACCGTCAACGGCGGCGGCGTTTTGACCAACGTTTTGGGCATGAGCGACGACGGGAGGCAGGAGGAGGGCTGGAAGGTCCACTTCGCCGAGACGGTCAAAAAGTCCGCGTCCATACCAGTGGCCGCCTGCGGCAGCATAAGGCACCCCAAGTACGCCGACGAGATCATCCGCTCGGGCAAGGCCGATCTCATCGCCATAGCCAGGGGCCTGTTCGCCGAGCCCCGCTGGGGCGAAAAGGCCGCCTCCGGCCGGGAAAGCGAGATGCGCCGCTGCGTTTCTTGCATGTTCTGCTTTACCGGCGTGGCCAAGGGCATGTCGGGCTGCAGCGTGAACCCCTTCGCCAAAAGGGAGCTTGAGATCAAACCCCTTAACAAAAACGGCGAGGGCCGCCCGGTGGTCGTGGTCGGGGCCGGCCCCGCCGGCCTTGAGGCCGCGGTCACCCTCGCCGCCAGGGGCTTTAAGCCCATCCTGCTTGAGCGCCAGAGGGACATCGGCGGCCAGGTGCGCCTCGCCGCCCTCCCCCCGGGCAAATCCAAGCTAAACTGGATGCTAGAGTATTATCGCAACGAGATCATCCGCCTGGGTGTCGAGGTCCACCTATCCCAGCCCGCCACCCTGGCCAGCGTACAAAAATACGATCCGGTCGCGGTCATCCTGGCCGCCGGCTCAAGGGACAAGCAGCCGGATATCCCCGGCGTACTTCCCGAATGGATAAGGCCCGTCCGGGAGGTCCTGGAAAACCAGGAATTCGTCCGCGGGCAACAGATCCTGATCCTGGGCGGGGGCCTCACGGGCCTTGAGACGGCCAGGATCTTTCGCTCCCTGAATAACCGGGTGACCATCCTCGAGGAACTCGTCTTCGACCCACAAAAAAGCCCCATGGAGCTCAAGATCGCCCTTGACGACGCCGCCAACGAGGGCATAGATCTAAAGATGGGGCACAAGGCCGTCCTGGGGGAAAGAAAGCGCATCATGGCCCGTGAAATCGAGTCCGGCAAAGACATCGATTTCAACCCCGACATCGTCATCTCCTCCCTGGGCACGGTCCCCGTCGACGACCTCTACGACGAGCTGAGAAAATCCGGCCTAAGCGTCACCAAGGTCGGCGACTGCGTCACCCCCGGGAAGATCTCCGTCGCCGTCATGCAAGGCTCCTCCGCCGCCCTGGCCCTGGCCTAAACGGGCCATGGCCAAGGCGGCCCAAGGACCCGCCGGCGCCCCGCACCGCGCCGGCGGGTCTTTTGGCATTCCAAGGCCCCCTGTGGTATAACGAAATCACCCCCGCGTCATTCCCCGGGGCGGTCACCCCGCCCCGCCCAAGGCCAAACCCCCGGAAAACCCGCCCTCCCAAAACGAGGCTTAAACCATGGCCCAAAGTCTCCCGTCCCTGGAATACCTCGATCGCATGAACGCCCATAGCTGCCAATACGATCCCAGGATTCCCTACTTCTTTTACGCACCCAAGGACGTGTTCGCCCCCAACGGCAAGGAATATAACCTCGTTATCCTGGTCCACGGGAACGAGCGGAGCGCCGAGACCTATCGCAACGCCTCCAGAAAGTTCGCCGAGGCCACGGACTCCATCGTACTCGCCCCCCTCTTCCCGGCGGGCCTCGTCGACCCCGGCCAAATCGACAACTATAACCTCCTGCGCTACAAGGACGTCCACTTCGACGCCGCCCTCGCCCACATGGCCGACGAGCTAAGGTCCCGCTTTCCCATAAAAAAGGAGCCCTTTTTCCTCCACGGCTTTTCGGCCGGCGGCCAGTTCGTCCACCGTTTTTTCTACCTCTACCCCCACCTGATCCGCTCCATCTCCGTGGGCTCCTGCTCCCAAACCACCTTCCTCGATCCCCAAAACCCCTGGCCCGCCGGCATAAAGGACCTGACCGATCGCTTTGGCCTAAGCCCCAACCCCGGGGACTACGGCAAGGTTAACGCCCAGTTCGTCATCGGCGCCGACGACAATTTCATCTTCAACCCCGAAATCCCCTTTACCCGCCACCAACTGCTCACCAAACTTCGCGACGACTGGGCCTCC
>JAITKA010000153.1 GCA_031278635.1 Deltaproteobacteria bacterium
TTTTGGCGTTTGTCGTTCGCGATTTTTCTCGCCGAGATTGGTCGGATCGGCGGTTAACGGATGGGCTAAATGTTGCTCGGGCGCCGGTTGGTTTGCTGCCGGAAATAGTGGCCGATCTGGGTCACGCAGAGGAGGGTGACCACCAAAAAACCGCCGGGAATCACGATCACCCACCAGGTGTTGAGGAGCAGGGCACGGTCGGCCAGGGCCAGCATGCTGCCCCACGAAAGGACCTCCACGGGGAGGCCCAGGCCGAGGAAACTTAGGGTGGATTCCATGCCGATGTTGGTGGCGACGCTGGAGATGACGACGAACATTATGGCCGAGACGAAATTGGGGATCAGGTGCTTCCTGGCCCGGTAGGCGAACGACGAACCCATGCAGCGGGAGGCCAAAACGTACTCGCTGTTCCTGATCTGTTTGACCTCGCTTCTCACGATCCTGGCCAGGGCGAACCAGGCGGTTATGCCGATGACGAAGGAAATGCTGATGACGTTTTGGGTGGACATAAGCGAGATTATCAATAGGATCATGAGGAGCGTCGGTATGCTTTGGATGAACTCTACCCCCCTCATCATGACGTCGTCGCCGACGGTGTCGGTCGAGCCCGAGACGCAGCCGTAGAACACGCCTATGATTGTCAGGATGAACGTGCTCAAAAAGCCGATTATCAAGGACGACCGGCCCCCCTGCCAGATGATGGAATAGATGTCCCGGCCCATGGAATCCGTCCCGAAATAAAACTCCCCGTTGGGCGCCTGGTTCAGGTTCGAGAGGTAAAACTGGCTGGGGTCATGGTTGACGATGAAACGGGAGAAAACGCAACCCAGCAGGATCAGAAGAAAAATCGTCACGGCTAGGATGGGTTTGCCCCTAAGCCAACCGAGCCAGGTTTTTTTCCTGAGCGCGGGCCTGTATTCCCGGTAGGCCGGGCCGACCATCTCGAAGCGGCCCTGGGCGGCCGGGGCCGGGGGGTCGTTCAATCGGTTATTTTGATCCATTCGTCGCCCTGTTCCTTCATCCGGGGGTCGATTATCTCGTTAATGAACTCGGCCGACATGCCGGCCAGGATGACCAAAGCGCCGGTCAGGAGCACCATGACCATGAGGAGATTGTAGTCGTGGTACTTGGCGCTGTTCACGGCCAAAAGCCCGATGCCGGGGTAGTTGAACACGGCCTCGGCCACGTAGGTTCCGCTCAGGACGTGGGGTATCGAGATGGCCATGATGCTGACTATGGTCGGGAGGACGTTCCGGAAGCAATGCTTGACCAGGACCTCCGTCTTGCCCAGGCCCTTGGCCCTGGCCAGGAGGACGTAATCGCGGCGGACCTCGTCCAGGAGTTTGTTCCTGATCATGTAGCCGTAATACCAGAGATGGCTCAGGATCATGACGGCCAGGGGCATGATCAGATGCCTCACCCTGTCGGGGATGTCGCCGGACTTGCCAAGGCCGTAAGCGCCGCTCGAGGGCAGCCATCTGAGGTTCACGCTGAAGAGCAAAACCAGCACCACGCCCAGCCAGAAGGCCGGGACGTAGAAGGCCGTCGTCCCGAGCCGGCAGATAAGTTTATCCAGCGCCGTGTCCTCGAAACGGACGCAAACCAGGGCCAGCAAAATGGCCAAAACGAACACCAGGGCGTAGGCGGTCACGCCCAGGATGACCGTGTTTCCCAGGAGCGGCCTGACCACCTCGCTCACGGGTTTTTTGTACCGAAGCGACAGGCCAAAATCGCCCCTTACGACCTTGGCGATCC
Organism: Deltaproteobacteria bacterium; assembly: GCA_031278635.1. Lineage (GTDB taxonomy): Bacteria > Desulfobacterota > Desulfarculia > Adiutricales > Adiutricaceae > JAIRNQ01. The sequence continues at coordinate 1,756 of JAITKA010000153.1, forward strand.
AGTGCCCGTACTGGAGATAAATCGGCCCCGTCAGGCCCAGCCTTTCCCTGGCCGCGTCCAGTTGCTCAGGGCTCATCGTCTCCATGGCGTCGCCGAAAAACGACTGCAGGGGGTCGCCTGGGGTGAGCCTGGCCACGTAAAAAACGACGACCGAGAGCAAAAAAAGCATGAAAGCGAAAAGGGCCAGCCGCTTAAAAAGCTTGTTCCAAATCGATGGCATTTGACAAAAAAATCTCCCGGGCATATAAAGAAAAAAAGCCGCTTACCGGGCCTTTCCAGGGACGGCGAGCGACTTTCATAGCCAGCGCGATATTTTGCGGGGAAAAAAAACGGCCAAACCGCCAAGGCGGTAATCGCGCCCCTGGGATGGGGACGATCGTTGGCCAAAATCAACCTTCGTGGCGATTTGTAAGGCTATGATGCCGGAAAACGCCACGAAAGTCAACGCCGAATTTGACTTTGGGCTTCCAAAGCGGCCAAAGTTAAGGGGACGCCATGGGCACGAAAGAGATCGAGGCTAAAATCGGGAGCTTTTGGGACGATTACGCCCATAAGTTCGACGCGGAGCATAACACCGAGGATCCGGCCGCCTGGGCCGAGGCCTTCAAGGGCTGCCTTGGGGCCGGGGGTCCCTCGACCATCCTGGACCTGGGGACGGGCACGGGTTTTCTGGCCAACATGGCCGCGGCCATGGGGCACTTTTGCCTCGGCCTGGACATAGCCGACAGGATGCTGGGGATCGCCGTCGAAAAATCCAGGGCCCTGGGCCTCCGGGTGGTTTACCTCAAGGGCAGCGTCCTGGACCTCCCGTTTCCCGGCGACGTTTTCGATTACGTCGTGAACGCCCGGCTTTTGTGGACCCTGGTGGAGCCCCGAAAAACGATCGCCCACTGGGTCCGTTTCGTGAGGCCCGGCGGCAGGATAGTCTGCTTCAACAGGTTCAGGGACGGCCTGGGCATGTGCGGGGGCAAGGACGTCTACGGCGACGAGAGCGTCGACGGGGCCGTGACCCTGGCCCACGTCCCCTCGTCGGCGGAACTGGTCGGGCTCTTCGAGGGGGCCGGCCTTACCGACGTCTCGTTCAGGTTACTCCCGGATCTGACCAAAGCGGAGCACAGGGAGGGCCTGGATAGCTGGCACGCCCTCATCGGCACGAAACCGCGGGCCCGCTGACCGGGCCCGCTAGGGGCCCGGGGCCGACCTGGGCACCGGGAACAGGGAGGACAGGAGGAGTTTGGTGTGCTCGTGCTTTGGCGTGGAGACGACCTCGGCGGCCGGGCCGGTCTCGACGATTTTCCCGTCGAGCATCACCCCCAGGCGGGTGGTGAAGCAGCGGACCAGCGAGAGGTCGTGGGAGATGAAAATTATGGCCATGTTCAGCTCCCCCTGGAGCCGCCGCAGGAGCGAGACGATCTGGGCCTGGACGGAGACGTCCAGGGCGCTGGTGACCTCGTCGCAGATGAGGAGCCTGGGCCTGACCGCCACGGCCCTGGCCAGCGCCGCCCTCTGGCATTGCCCCCCGCTCACCTGGCCGGGCAGCCTCTCGCCGTGCTCCGGGCTGAGCCCGACCATTTCCAGGGCCCCGTTTATGGCGGCCCGTAGGGCGGTCCTTTCGGCCAGCCCGAAATTGCGCAGGACCTCGGCTATGGACTGGCCTATTTTTTTCCGGGGATCGAAGGAGGCCACGGGATCCTGGAAAACCATCTGGACCTTCCGGTAGAAGGCCCTGAGCCCCCTCCCCGTTACCCCCGTGACGTCCCGCCCCTCCAGCCACACGGTCCCGGAGTCGGCATCCCTGAGCCTCGTGACGAGCCTCGCCAGGGTGCTCTTGCCGCAGCCGCTCCCCCCCACCAGGCCGTAGCATTCCCCGGGCTCAACCCCGAAACTCACCCCGTCGACCGCTTTGATCAGGCGGTTTCCCTTCCTGAAGGTGACCCGGAGGTCCCGGCATTCCAAAATGGGCTCGCCCATGGGGCCCTCCCTTCCCGAATCCAAAGATCGCGGCCCGGCCTCAGGCCGCGTGGCAAGCCGCCCAGTGGCCGTCGCCCACCTGGCGGAGGGCCGGCGGGGTCCCCGCGCAGGCGGCCAGGGCCTCGGGGCAGCGCGGGGCGAACGGGCAGCCGGGGAAAACCTCCCCCGGGGACGGGGGGCTGCCCTGGACGCTGTCCCGCATGTTGCCGTCGAGGTCCGGCACGGCGGCGATCAGGGCCCTGGTGTAGGGGTGCCCGGGGAGCCCCAAAACCAGCCCCTTGGGGCCGCGCTCGACCAATAGGCCCGCGTACATGACCCCGATGGTCTCGGCCATGTGGGCCAAAACGCCGAGGTTATGGCTCACGATGAGGATGGCCGCCCGGTACCTCTCCCGAAGCCCCATCATCTCGGCCACCACCTGGGCCTGGACGGCGGCGTCCAGGGCGCTGGTGGGCTCGTCGGCCAGTATCAGGTCCGGTTTCATGACCATGGCCAGGGCGATCAACACCCTTTGGTTCATGCCCCCGGAAAGCTCGAAGGGGTAGCTGGCCAGAATCCTCCCGGGATCGGACAAATCAAGGCTGGCCATGAGCTCGGCGGCCTGCCGCAGGGCCTCTTTCCTCCCGATCCGGCCATGGCTGCGCATGGTCTCCAGGAAATGGGCCCCGACGGTCCTGGAGTCGTTCAGGGCCTCCACGGCGTTCTGGGAAACGAAGGTCAGGCGGCGGCCCCGGAGCCGCCGCATGCCCTCGGGCGGCAAGGCCAGCAGATCTATCCCGTCGAAGGCGAGCCCGCCGCCGACCACCCGTAGGCCGGGGGGCAGGAGGCGGGTCACGCTTTTGAGCAGGGTGCTTTTGCCGCAGCCGCTCTCCCCGGCCAGGCCGTAGATCTCCCCCTGGCCGATGGATAGGGAAACGCCCTTGACTATCTCATGCCTTGCGGAACTTACCCTTATGTCGTCTATGGTTAAAAGCCCCTGGGTCATGGGCATAAGCCTTGCGCCTCTGGGCGTGGTTTATTGGGTGATGTCGGTATCCATGTCGGGACCGTACATGTCGGATGGGTGATTCGACAGCTTAACCACGTTCTTTTTGGTTATCTGTGTCCGGTTGAGGTGACCGATAAAGCCAAAGGCGTTCTTATCCAGGGCCTTTTGCTGAACGGACACGGCCAGTTCGTAGCGTTGGTTCTGATCGAACTCGACTTTTAGCTTGTCGATCAGCTCGTCGGAACCGGGGTCGCTATATTTGCCGAAATTGTAGGCGCCGCCCGTTCGCATGAGGTTCTCGAGTATCGACTGGGGGTCGCCAAGGGGCGTGGTCACGTAAGAATAAATGATGGCGTCGAAATTACCGGCCTGGAGGCGATCCTCCACGCTTTCCATGATGTCCAGCTTAACCTCGAAACCGGCCTCCTGAAGCCTCGCCTGGACGGCCTCGGCCAGGAGCGGGAGCTCGACCCGGCTGGTGTAGGTGGAAATCGTTATGGACAGCCTCTTGCCGTCCTTGGCCCGGACCCCGTCGGATCCGGCCTTGTAGCCCGCGGCCTCGAGGGCGGCCTTGGCCGCCTCCAGGTCATAGCCCTCGGCCTTCAGGCGGCTCCCCGAGTAAGGGAGGTAGTCCGGGAAAAGCCCGGTGGCCGGGACGCAGGAGCCGTTCAGGATGACCTGGCAGAAGGTGGCCTTGTCCAGGGAAAGGTTGATGGCCCTGCGCACGGCGTCGTCGGCCAGAAGCGGGCTCTTAAGGTTATAAAATAGGAACATGACCCTAGACGAGGGGACGCTATCGATAATGTAGTCGGCGTTCTTGAAAAGGTCCCGGCTGGGCCCGGGGATGTCGCCGCTGGCATCGATCTCGCCGGACTGGAGGGCCATGGTCAGGGTGCCGGAATCGGCCACGTAAACGTAGTCGAATTTATCGAGCTTGGCCCGCCCGCCCCAATATTCGTCGAAACGGACCATGTTCGCGTTCCCTTTGGGGGTGAACTTATCTACCTTGAATACCCCGGTACCGTAAACCTTCAGGGGCGACAGGTCCCCCGCGAAAATTATCGAGGAAAACGGGTCGCACAAAACGTTGGGGAAAGTCGGGTGCGGCTGGGTTGTTTTGATGGTCAAAACGCGCCCGTCCACGGTTATGGACTCGATGAGTAAGCCTCCCTTGGCCCTGTCGTTTAAACTTATTACCCTTTCGAGGCTATCTTTGACAGACTGGGCGGTCATGGGCTGGCCGTTATGGAAGGTGACGTTTTCCCTGACCGTCACCTTCCAGGTGGTCGGGTCGACGTTCTCGAAGGACTCGGCCAACCACGGGGTCGGCCGCATCTGGTCGTCCAGCTTGACCAGGGACTCTACCAGGCCGATGCCCATCGAAAACCAGCCGGAAAAATCATCGGCCGGGTCAAGGCTGGCGTACTCGAAAGTGGAACCGTATTTAAGCTCCTTGACCGGATCCGCTTCCAACCCGGCCGGGAAAATGGCCATGGCCGCGAGCGACAGGGCGGCGATCAGGGAGGGCAACCAACGCGAACGAACTGAAATCATGATTCACCATAGCATGGCCCGGCTCGGCCGGGCCGAAAAATGGGCCTGGGCTTGGCCCGGGCCTTGGGCGTGTCGGGTCACGGCATCTCTTTCGCCGTTTCCCCAGGCTGGCGGGGCGCCAGTAAATCCCTGAGGCTGTCCCCGAACAGGTTAAAAACCATTATCGAAATGAAGATCGCGACCCCCGGGAAGAAAATGGTCCCGGGGTATTGCTGGAAATAGGTCCGGCCCTCGTTTAGCATCGCCCCCCACTCCGGGGTTGGCGGCCTGACCCCCAGGCCCAGGAACGAGAGCCCGGCCACGCCTATCATCATGACCCCGATGTCGAGGGCCGCCGTCACTATCAGCGGCCCCATGGCGTTGGGCATTATGTGGCGGAATATTATCTGGGGTCCGGTGTTTCCCGCCAGCCTCGCCGCCTCGATGAAGGCCTGGTCCCTTAGGGCCAGGACCTGGCTCCGGGCCAGCCGGGCGTATTTCGTCCAGCTGACGCAAGCGAGGGTGATGATGGCGTTGGTCAGGCCCCCGCCCAGGAACCCGGCCACGGCGATGGCAAGGACCATGTCCGGGAAGGCAAGGACGATATCGGTCACCCGCATGCATACCGTGTCGAAACGGCCCCCCGCGTAACTGGACGCGACACCCACGGCGGTGCCGAAAACGAAAATGACCCCCACCAGGGCGAGTGACGAGAAGATCGTGACCCTGGCCCCGCAGACGACCCTCGAGAACAGGCACCGGCCCAGCTTGTCGGTACCGAAGGGGAACCTCGCCGAGGGCGGCTGGTTGACCATCTGGAAGTCCGCCTTGAGGGGATCGTTGGGGACGATGAACGGCCCCAGCAGCGCGCCGGCGAAGATCGCCACCGACAGCGCGGAAAATACCAGAAACCTCGTCCTAACCTTGTCACGGGCCATGGCTACCGCTTTCCCTCAAAGCCAACCGGGGGCCTCGCCCGCCGGGGGCTAGGCCACCTCGTCCGACAGCCGGATCCTCGGGTTCAGGAGCCGGTAGGACAAATCGGTCAACAGGTTCACCGACACGAATATTATGGCCATCCAAATGACGTAACCCTGGACGACCGGGTAATCGCGCATGTTTATGGCCTCCATGACCCGCTTGCCCATGCCCGGCCAGGTGAAAATTATCTCCACTATGGCCGTCCCACCCAGGAGGTAGCCCACCGACAGGCCCAGGAGGGTGACGATGGTCAGCATGGAGTTTTTCAGGACGTTACGGTATATAACGTACCTTTCCTTGACCCCCCTGGCCCTCGCCCCCCAAACGTATTCCTTGTCGAGCTCCTCCAAAATGGCCGCCCTGATCTGCCTGATATACTTGCAGGTCATGGCCAGGGCCAAGGTTATGGTTGGCAGTATCATGCTCCTTAGGCTCCCGTCGCTTATGACCGGCTGCCACCTAAGCCTCAGGGCGAAGACGTAAATCAGGAGCAAGCCCACCAAAAAACCCGGCATGGTGCCGCCGACGAACGTGGCCACCCGGATCAGGTAGTCCCAGACGCCGTTTTGCCTAACGGCGGCCAGTAACCCCAACGGGATGGAGACGACCATGGTCATGATCACCGCCGCCAGGGCCAGGGACACCGTGTACGGCAGGCACTCCCATATCTCCAGCATGACCGGCCGGCCCGAGGCGAAGGAAACCCCCAGATCGCCCTTCAACAGGTTAAGCGACCACCGGCCGTACTGGACCCAAAACGGCCGGTCCAGGCCCATGTCCGCCCTCATGGCCTCCAGGGTCTCGGGCGAGACCATTATGCCCCGCAAGACCAGCTGCCGCTCGGCCGGGTCGCTGGGCGACAGGTACATGATCCCGAAATTGATCACCGTTATGCCGATCAATATGGGAATGAGCTGCAAAAATCGCCTTCGGATATATCTCAGCAACCTGATACCTAAACTTCCAGGCCCAAGCCTATCCCTTAACGGCCCTTATGGCGAACAACGGCGTGTCGGAATACCTGACCCGCGACTCCTCGTCCCAAACCCGCTCGGAGATGTCCAAATCGACCTCTATGTCCCTAAAACCAAGTTCCTTTAGCCGTTCCACGTCCCAATCCGGCCGCAAGTTGCGTCCCATCGGGAGCGATGAATACATAACCTTGGCCATTTCAGGGTCAGATTCCTCGAACGGGGTAAGCTTGAACCTCTCATAGGCCTCCCTTTCCGCCCGCCGCTTCAGCTCCATGGCCCTCTCGTCGAAAAGGTGCCGGTACCAGTTGGCGTCGAAAATCAGAAGCTGGCCGCCTGGCCGCAAAACCCTCCGCCACTCCCCATAGGCGGCCACCGGGTCGTACAGCGTCCAGGTGACGTTCCTCGACAACAGCAGATCGAAACCCCCGTCGCCGAAGGCCAGCGCATGGCTGTCCATGGGCAAAAATTCCGGCGCGACCCCGTAGCGGGCGGAGTTGGCCCTGGCCCGCCCCAGCATCTCGGGGACGCAATCGACCCCCGTCACCTTCCAGCCCCTCTGGGATAGGATTATGGCGAAAAAGCCCGGCCCTGTCCCAATATCCAGGACCCTTGGGACGATATCGGCCCCGAATCGCGTCAACTTATCGATTTCGGCCAGCCAAGCCCCCTTTTGGAAGCCGTTCATTTCCCCGTTGACTATATCGGAATAACCGTCCGCCCGGCCAGACCACTTTTCCTCGACCATGCCCTGCAATTGAGCGTTCCCGACCATGACTTTACCCATAATTACCCGAACCCTCCCGGGCCGGGCCCAAAAAACCCCGGCCTAACCCCCAGGCGCCGGGCGCAAAAAAAACCACCTTAGCCTAAAGAGGTTAAGATGGCCTTCGTGCGCCGACGATACTTTTCGGTCAAAAGAAAAAAAAGCTAATTTCGTAAAAGCCTTTCGTAAACGACTAACATAAATAACATAAGCCTAGCTTTATGTCAACTTAATTTTGTCCCCCGGAAAGGAAAACGCCCCAAACCATGAACCCTGGAGCCACCCAAAGCCTCAATTACCCGGAAATCATAAACAAAGGCCCAAACCTTCCCGCCCCCCCAGGGCCGGGGGGCGCGAAGGCCCGAAACCCCGGCCAGGCCCTCAAAAGGTGCCGGGCCGGGTCAGGAGGAGCGAAAGCCCGCAGACGGAAACGACCAGTATGGCGGCGGCCACCCTGGCAAGGCAAATGCCCCTGTAATGCTCATGCTCCGGGGTCAGCCTCGCGGGGTCCTGGGCCCTCTGGGCGATCAGGGC
>JAITKA010000161.1 GCA_031278635.1 Deltaproteobacteria bacterium
AGAAAACATGCCCAGCCTACCTGGGCGGCTAATCCTTGCCGGGCCGGAGGCAACCAGGGAAGCCGGGGCTTCGATGGGCCAGGCCTTGCTCAGGGAGGATATGGGCGCCTTTCTCATTACCCTGGAAGGGCCCTTGGGGGCCGGGAAGACCACTTTGTGCCAAGGATTGGCCGTGGCCATGGGGGCCGCCGCCAACGAGGTCGTCAGCCCGACTTTCACCCTCTGCAACGTGTACCCGGCCCAAAGAACCATTAATCACATCGATCTCTACCGGCTGGACCCCGCCTCGGCGGCCGAGGAATTCGTGGGCGCGGGGTTGGACGAGTGCCTTGACGGCTTTTGTCTGGTAGAATGGCCGGAGAGGCTAAGCGAGCGATTCTGGCCGGGGGAAAGGCTGGAACTTATATTTGAAATGGACGGCGAAAGCCGGGTCCTGACGGCCAGGGGCGCGAGCCCGGCCGCCGCCCGGGTCTGGCAAGCCGCCCGCACAGTCACCAGGGATTGAAGATGGCCTTAATAGTGCAAAAATACGGGGGAAGTTCCGTAGCCAACAAAGAATTGATCGAGTCGGTCGCAAGACGGGCCGTGGCCGCCAAAAGGGAGGGGCACCAGGTGGTGGTCGTCCTCTCGGCCATGAAGGGCGAGACCGATCGCCTGCTGAGCATGGCCAAAGGCATATCCGAGTCGCCAGAGCCCAGGGAGGTGGACGCCTTACTGGCCACCGGCGAGCAGGTGACCATAGCCCTCTTCGCCATGGTCTGCCAGACGATGGGCGAGAAGGTCAAGTCTTTCCTGGGCTTCCAGGCCGGGATCAAGACCGACGACGCCCATTGCCGGGCCCGCATCGCGGACATCGACCCCTCGAGGATCAAAACCGAGCTGGCCAAGAACCGCATAGCGGTGGTGGCGGGCTTCCAGGGCGTAAACCGCCACGGCGACATAACCACCCTGGGCAGGGGCGGCTCGGACACCACGGCGGTGGCCTTGGCCATTGCCTTAAAGGCTAACATGTGCGAGATATACACGGACGTGGACGGCATTTATACGACCGATCCCCACGTTTGCGATACCGCTCGCAGGATTGACAGGATTTGTTACGAGGAAATGCTTGAACTTTCTTCCCTAGGGGCGAAAGTAATGGAGATAAGAAGCATAGAGCTGGCCATGAACTACCGGATCAAGATCCACGTTCGCCACTCCCAATCCCAGTCTCCGGGAACCATAATCTGCGAAGAGGACGCTGACATGGAAAGAACACCGGTAAGGGGCGTGACCAGTTCCGTCCAAGAGGGCAGGATCACGCTTTTGAGGGTCCCAGACAAACCAGGGGTGGCCGCCCGCATCCTGGATCTGATATCGAAGGCCGGCATAGTGATCGACATGATCATCCAGAACCAGTCGGTCTCGGCCAACGGCCAGGACGAGGAAAACTGGACCGATTTTTCCTTTACCGTTCCCGCGGCGGACTATAAGGCTACCCTGGATTTGGTGACATCGGCGGGCGTGGAGATCGGGGCCTATAAGGTCGTTGGCGACAATAACATCGCCAAGGTCTCCCTGGTGGGCGTGGGGATGCGCAACCATGCCGGCGTGGCTACGCTTATGTTTAAGACCCTGGCCAGCGAAGGCATAAACATTTCCATGATTTCGACTTCCGAAATCAAGATAAGCTGTGTCATCGAAAAGAAATATGCCGAACTCGCGGTCAGGGCCCTGCATAACGCCTTCAATTTAGGCGCACCGGTCTGATTATCCTTTAATTACCGTTCAGGCTGGCCAGCTGGCTTAGCCAGGCCGCGTTCTTGGCCTTAAGCTCGTTGATGCCGTTGGGGCTTCTGTCCGGGTTAAACCAAGTCAGGAAGATAAATTTATTGCCCACGTTCAGGGCGCTGGCGGTCACGAAGGAGTCGGTCCTAAGGCCGTTAAGCTTAACCGAGGTCATCAGGGCGAAGGAAATGCTGCGCTCGTCCTCGGAATATTTGCCCACCTCTTTGTTGACGGCGTAGGAAAACCCCAGATCCTTGCCGAGTTTTTCCGTCAGTTTGTCGTTGGCCTTCTTGCTCATCAAAACGGAAATCGGCTTGGTGTTGATGGCCAGGGTAACCATGTTATTCAGGTGCCTGCGTTCTTTGGCCACGCCTTTTTTGTCGTAATTTTCCTTAACCATCCTGGTGGTCGAACTGATGATTGCCAGGGTCGGGACCATCCTGGGCTGGCCCTTGGCTAGCCCCTTGACGAAAACCTCCCACTCTTGCTTGTTGGCGTAAACGGCCAGGACGTTTAGCTTGAACCGCTTTTTGAGGGACTCGATAAACTCGTCGGCCTCAGGGTACAAGCCGTTGACCTTGACCAATCCGTCAGGTTGGAGGATCTCGATGGGCTGCTCGCCTATGACTACCCGTTCCCCGGGCTCCGCCATGGCGTGCACCACTCCCCCGGATAAGAGCCATAGCAATCCGGTGACGGCAATAAACCAGAACAACGCTGATCCGATGGTTCGTAGTATGTCTTTTATCCTTTCCATCTCCTCGACTCCGGGTCAATGAAAACTAATTTGACTTTGCGGCTAAACACCGACGTTAACGAAAAAGGCTTCAATATTGTCCTAAAATTATTGAAAAATTTTACCTTTTCGCTACTTTCGTGGGTTTTCGCCCAGCGATCAAATACGCGCTCTAAAAAGTCCGGCCCGTCTCTTAGGGCCAAAAAGGGACTAACACTCTCGTTGTATGCCGGAGGACAATTCTCGGCGGGTTTTTACACTGTTTAAAGCAAATCCCGTGCCACTCGCAAAACGGGCCTTAAATAGGGCATTTTTTAATGCCGATTAAACCAGTTTTACATTTCCGTGATAAAAATCGTACCACTGGACATTTTCAAACACTGTGTCAAATAAAATACTAAAACCATCTATAGTCGGTTCTTGGGTCCTATTGTTTGGAGCCATATTAGGTCCAATTATAGTCATGACCGGTCGCCATCGCGGTGGTTCAATTTGGCCCTGGGCGGTTGTAACCACTATTTTTGTGGCATTTTTTCTACACCGGCAGAGCCTGCGTTACACCCTCTCGGATGCCACCCTCAGTCTTAGCTCATGGTGGGGCTTAGGTCAACCCGAGGTGATAACCCTCTCGCGCGTGGACAAAGTCGAGATCGTCAACTCCTTCGCCATGCGGATGGTTAACCGCGGCCACGTTTACGTCCACTCAAACCTGCCCTCGGAAGGAAGCATAACCCTCTTGGCCCAAAAGAATCCCGAATCCCTCGTTAACGAGCTTACGAGACTGTCTAAATTCCTTGATGCCGGCCAGGATTTAAATTCACCTAACGATTCTTGATAGCCATGCAAAAACCCCGAAATCAGTAAAACGACGATAATTTAGCAAATAAATTTTGCTGGTTAAGTAAGAAGCTTTCAAAAATTAGGGGTTTTTACAGCTCGATCATTCTTAAAATTAGTTAAAAAAATTAAACGATAATCTATTTACCAAAAACACTTATATTACCAATTTGCCATTAATATTTTATCCTAAAAATTATGTAAAATTATTATATCTGAGATTCACCATCGCCTCGACCTCTTATAGGCTGGGCCGTATAGCATACTTATCGGCAAAAGCCAATTTAAGTTAAAATTTTTAAAGCTAAACAAGAAAATATCCACGCTAAAGATTGTAAATTTAATCTAATAGTATCACAGAGTTTAAGCCCGAGAAAAATCCAAAAATCTTCCGGGCTTCTCTAACAAAACCGCCCCCAACCGGGCCAAAAGGGAATCTGGCCCCCCGGCCGGATCCAGAACGCCGAAATACCCCGCGACAAGGGGTTGGTTTCATCCGGATGCCAGATTATGCCATATTCTTGCTTAGTTAGAAATCTTTTGCTATAATCCGGAATCAGAAATGGCCTTGCCTAGGGCTATTAAAAACCACCATGCAGGGTATTGTCAATCCCCCAAGTGCTTTTTTATCACCAATTTAAAATTTAGATATAAACACTACATTAATAAGCCATTGATTCTTTTACGTAAACAATATTTAGGGTGTAGTTGAGTGCCAGCCTGGAAAGACTATTATAGGATACTGCAAGTCGATCCCGAGGCCGATCAAACCGCCCTTAAGAAAGCTTACCGTCAGCTGGCCGTTATCTGGCACCCCGACCGCAACCCCAATTCCAGCGTGGCCGAGGAACGATTCAAGGCCATCGCCGAGGCCTACGCCGTCCTAAGCGATCCCCTGAAACGGCAGCGCTATGACCACCTGGGCCCGGAGAACTTCGCCTCGGAGTACGGGACGGCCGACATCTTCCAGGGCTTCGATCTCAGCGACCTTTTCCGCGAATTCGGCCTCCCCCCGATAAAAGAAACCCTCTTTGGCATCTTAAGCGACGACGAGGGGGCCGGGAGAACGGCCGCGGGCACCTATCAGGATTTCTTCGCCGAGTTCGGCCAAAAACCCGACAAGGCCAAGCGCCCCGGCAAATCCCCGCCCTTGGCCATGACCCTGGCCGTGAGCCTCAGGGAGGCCGTTTTCGGGGCCATTAAACCGGCGGCCTTTAACGCAGGCTCGGGTGTCGTGAAAGTCAGCCTGACCATCCCCCAGGGCTCCAGGCACGGCCAGCTCCTGACGGTGAAAAACCGCGTCCCGGGCTCGGGCCGCCAAGCCGGGGACCTGATGGTGACCATCAACGTGACCCCCAACGCCAATTTCAGGCGCCTGGGGCAAGACCTCATGACCACCCTCAACCTGACCAAAGACGAGCTTTCCGCCGGTTGCCGGCCCCTGGTCCCCACCCTCGACGACCAAACCCTGAGACTGTCGGTCCCGGCGGGCACCAAATCCGGCTCGCGCCTAAAAGCCACGGGCCACGGCGTCCCCGGCCCCGACGGCAAACGGGGCGACCTACTGATAACGGTTACGGAAGGCGCCTCCCGTCCCAAATAGGCCTTTTCGGCAAATGTCTTACCGTCCGACGCATAAAGTGGGGGGCGGTGAGCCCCGATTACCCCCAGCGAGAGCCATAATGTATAAAAACAAAACGTTAGCCGCCGTCGTGCCGGCCTATAACGAGGAGACCCAGCTTCACCTCGTCGTTTCGACCATGCCCGAGTTCGTCGATCATATTGTCATAATCGATGACAAAAGCACGGATGGGACCGCGGGCGAGGTCAGGAGGTTGATGGGCGTGGACAAGAGGGTGATCCTTTTGTCCCACGAGGTTAATCAGGGGGTCGGGGGGGCCATAGCCACGGGCTACAAGTGGGCGAGGGATAATGGCATGGACATGGCCGTGGTCATGGCCGGGGATGGGCAGATGGATCCGTCGGATCTGCCTAATTTGTGCGACCCGGTGGCCGTGGAAGGCGTGGATTATTCGAAGGGTAACCGTTTGGTCTACGAAGAGGCCTATAACATGATCCCCAAGGTCAGGTTTTTCGGCAACGCCATTTTGTCCTTTTTGACCAAAATCGCCTCGGGATATTGGCACGTCGCCGACTCCCAGACCGGCTACGCCGTCATTGGGCAAAAGGCGCTAAGGGCCATCGACTGGGACAAGATGTACAAGCGCTACGGGCAGCCAAACGATATTTTGGTCCGCCTGAACGCCGAGGACATGCGCGTCCGGGACGTGCCCATAAAGCCGGTCTATAATATCGGCGAGACCAGCGGCTTTAAGCCCAGGCAAGTGCTGTGGCCCATAAGCCGTCTGTTGATCAAGATGTTCGGCTGGAGGATGTGGCGGAAATACATGATAAGGGACGCCCATCCCCTCTTTTTGTTCATCCTCACGGGCTTGGTCCTGATGGGCCTCGGCTTTCTATTTTTCGTAAGGCTCCTGGCCCTGTGGATCAGCCAAGGCCAAATGCCCGAAATCACGCTGATAATTTTGCTTTTCTCCTGCACCCTTGGCGTGCAGTTTTTCCTGTTCGGCCTATGGATGGACATGGACAAAAACAAATCGTTAAGGTAGCGGCGTTTTTTGGTTTCATCCGGCCACTCGTTTCGGGGCCGGGAGTCCGCCGGACTGTCCCTGGGACTTTTTTTCCCAGGGATGGATGGCCGCGCCGGCCATGACGAGGCGTCCCGCCGTTTTAGCCTCCGTGATCCTGTCCCCGTTTGCCTGGATGGGCCATGCCCTGGTAAGTCTTACCTCCGTTTTATCCCACGTAAATAGCTGACATCGTTTGGATTATTGGCGCAATGGCTAGGCTATGGCATGCCATTGGCATGCAGTGTGCAAGCCATGGTGGGCCCGTGGTCGTTCAGACCGCGTAAGGGCGCGTGGCGACACGCAATAAAAATTTCCTCCAGGGTAAATCACCGACGGCGCTTGCATTATTTAAAAAATAGGCCCTAGATGGCCTAAATTACAGGGGCTTCGCAACATTAATAAATACTTTAACAAGGTAATTAAATTGTGTTATAATGTTTAAGTCAAGCTAACGCTTGCCTTATATATTAGTAAAAAGTCTAATATTTTCAAAGTTATTTGAAAATAGTTGTTAAACCCAGCCTCAAAACTTTTGTTTTACCGACCCTCAACCTTTCTAGTGTTATCAGTGCCTTCTAGAACAATTAATTTTCTGCAAAAAATTTTTTAGTTTGCAAAAGTCAAGTTATTGCCAGAAGAATCATTGATATTAATACCAGCTAACCAGGATTTACCTGAAAATATTTAGTCAGCAGTGACTGTAAACTAACTTGCTGAATTTATTCGGAAAAATATAAACGGTTATTTTTCCCCAAGGAGAATCAAATGCCCACCAAGCTTAGGCGCCAAGGGTTCACGCTCATCGAACTCCTGATCGTGGTATCCATCATAAGCATCCTCTCGGCCATCGCCATCCCGCAATACGGCAAATATCGCCAGCGCGCCCAGAACGCCGTGGCCGTCGCGGCCATTGACCAGATAGTCACGGCCCAACAGCTATTTTTCACCGACAAAAACCATTTCGCCCTCTCTTACAAATCGTTGGCCAGCCTAAGCTTGACCAGGGATATCAACATCAATTACGGGGCCCTTACCACCACCAACGGCGGGGCCGATTTTAGGTTCACGCTGAGCCACAAGGCCCCCGGCGCGACCCTTTTCACCTACGATTCTTCTTTCACGAGCGCGAAATTCCTCACCCAAACCTCGGCGGGGCTCTCCTCCTCGGTCTGGTGACCGGGGACCGCGAGGCCCAACGGAAAAACCCCGCCGCGAGGCGGGGTTTTTTTTTGGGTCAGGGCCTTCGGCCCGCCGCGAGCGAGAGGGAGCCAAAGCCGTTGAAGAGGCTGTCCCGTTCCGGCCCGGCCAGGGCCGTGTCGACCTCGTTCCAGGGACTGGCGCCGGAGAGGAGCCTTTGGGCCACCTCCTGGGCCGGGCCGACGTTGTCCCGGGCCGCCTGGACCAGCTCGTCGGGGCCGCCGGCCTGGAAGGGCCGGGCCAGGGAGGCACCGAAGGCGACGGGGGGGCCGGAGAGTTTCCCGTTTGGGCCGTACTCACGGCCCAGGGCCGTGAGGAATTTTACCGCCCGGTCGCGATCGGCCTCGGGGATCAGGATGGCCACCTCCCCGCCGGTGAGCCGGGCGGCCAAATCCAGGGGCCGGAGGGAATTTTTCAGGTAGGCGGCGAGGTTTTGGTAATCGGCGTCCTTGGCCCCGGAGAACCTCACGAGGATAAGGCCCAGGGGCTTATCGGTGCGTTCCATGCGCCTGAACTCGTTACCCAGGGTGAGCTCGAAATGCTGGGAATGGTAAAGGCCGCTTTTTTGATCCAGGCAAGTGGCCATGGGGGCGAGAGGGGCCGCCGCGTCGGTGGGGCGCCCCGCAAGGGCCGGCCTTGGGCGCTTGGGGCCAAGGGGGTTTTTCGCGGGGGGATTTTCCGCCTTGGGGGCGTTTTTACGGGGCTTGGCTTTCTCTTTGCCTGACATCGATTCGCTCACACCATGTCGAGTATGGCCTGGGGCATGTTGCGGAGGGAGACCACCTTGTCCACGCAACCGGTTTTGATGGCTTCCTTGGGCATGCCGAAGACGACGCTGGAGGCCTCGTCCTGGGCGATGGTCTTGGCCCCGGCCTGTTTCATGACCTTAAGGCCCTCGGCGCCGTCGGAGCCCATGCCGGTGAGGACTATGCCCACGGCGTTGCCCCCGGCGTATTTGGCCACGGATTTGAAGAGCACGTCCACGGCGGGCCTTTGGTGGTGGACCATGGGCCCGGTCTTGCATTCGACGTAGTACCTGGCCCCGCTGCGCTTGAGGAGCATGTGGAAGTTGCCGGGGGCGATGAGGCAGGTGCCGGGAAGGACGCTGTCGTTCTCGGCCCCCTCCTTTATGGTTATGCGGCAAAGGCCGTTCAGGCGGTCGGCGAAGGCCTTGGTGAAATTGGCGGGCATGTGCTGGGCGATGACGATGCCGGGCGTGTCGGGGGGAAGCCTGGTCAATATGTCCTTGAGGGCCTCGGTGCCCCCGGTGGAGGAGCCGATGGCTATGACCTTGTTGGTCGTCTGGGTGATGGCCCGCCGGGAGGCCATGGGGCCCTTGTCGCCGGCGGGGGCCCTTTTCATGACCCTGACCTTGGAGGCGGCCCTTATCTTGTCGGCCAGCTGGGCGCCCATCTCGCCCACGGAAAAGGAGCCGCCCGGCTTGGCCAAAACCTCCACGGCCCCGCAGTCGAGGGCCTCAAGGGCCATGGCGCTGCCCTTGGGGGTCAGCGAGCTGACTATGATGACCGGGAGGGGATGGGCCGACATGATCTTTTTCAGGAAAGTGATGCCGTCCATCCTGGGCATCTCTATGTCCAGCGTGACAACGTCGGGGCGCAGCTCGACTATCTTGTCCCGGGCCACGTAGGGATCCGGGGCGGTGGCCACGACCTCGATATCCTTGGCCTGGGAGAGTTGCTCGGTGAATATCTTCCTAACTATGGCGGAATCGTCGACGACCAATACCTTAATCATATGCCCAACCTAAATCCTTTGTTATTTAACCCATGAAGCCGGGGTCGAAATCATTTAGCCATAAAAAAAATCGATTATTC
>JAITKA010000166.1 GCA_031278635.1 Deltaproteobacteria bacterium
GTTAAACCGGTCAATTCCCGTTCAAAGGCCGTCGAAAACCTGTTCAATGGCATCCGGGAGCCAAAATGGCCTCCTTGTTGTGTTTACCATACCTGTAGGTTAAACCTTGTAGGTTAAACCGTTCAATGCCCGTTCAAAGGCCGTCGAAAACCCGTCCAATGGCATCGAGGAGCCAAAATGGCCTCCTTGTTGTGTTTACCATACCTGTAGGTTAAACCTGTAGGTTAAACCGTTCAATGCCCGTTCAAAGGCCTTCGAAAACCCGTCCAATGGCATCGAGGAGCCAAAATGGCCTCCTTGTTGTGTTTACCATACCTGGTAGGTTAAACCGGTCAATTCCCGTTCAAAGGCCGCCGAAAACCTGTTCAATGGCATCGGGGAGCCAAAATGGACTCCTTGTTGTGTTTACCATACCTGGTAGGTTAAACCTGGTAGGTTAAACTTGGTAGGTTAAACCGGTCAATTCCCGTTCAAAAGCCGTCGAAAACCCGTCCAAAGGCGATCGGGGAACCAAAGGCCCTGCCTGACCGGTGCGAAATTCCAGAACCAACCGAATCTTTTTGCGGAGACGGGCCAAGGCGTTCAGGACGAAAGGACGTTATCCGCCGTTGCGGTTTTTGGCATAAATCTCTCTTTGCGATATTTGGGGCCGATAACGCGAATAATATTTATGGCCGCGAAGTGGGGGCGGGTCAGGACCCGGGTTTGGGGGCGGAAAACTTTCGCCGGAGGGAGCGGAAGCGGTGGTAGCCAAGGCCCAGGAGCTTGGCCGCGCGGATCTGGTTTCTGTCGGCCCGGTCCATGGCCAGCTCGATGAGGCTTAGGCCTTGCCGCCGCAGGTAGTCGTCGAACTGGCCGGGGGCCAGGGGGAGGGCGGGCAGGTTTGGCCGGTCGCCGGGGCCAGCGGGGCCGGGGTCAGCGGGGCCGTGGGTTGGTTGGGGGGTTTGTGGCCCTGGCTGGGCCTGGTCGGCCAGGGGCGGGAGGGCCTCGGGGCCGATGGTCCCGGAGGCGGCGTCGGCGGCCCGGTAGACGAGCCTTTCGACCATGTTCTTGAGTTCCCGGACGTTACCGGGCCAGGGGTAGGCCTCGAGGGCCTCCAGGGCCTCGGGGGTGAAGACGGGGGGCCGGGGGAGGCCCAGCTCGCCGGCCATGCGGGCCCCGAAATAATGGGCAAGGAAGGAGACGTCGCCGGGGCGGTCCCGGAGGGGCGGGAGGGTTATGACCTCGAAGCTCAGGCGGTCCCAGAGGTCGGGCAGGAAGGCGCCCTGGGCGCACATGCGGCGGAGGTCGGCGTTGGTGGCGGCGATGACCCGGACGTCGACCTTGCGCTCGGCGGTGGAGCCGACCGGCTGGAAGCTCCCGTACTCGACCACCCGGAGGATCTTGGCCTGGGCCTCCATGGTCAGGTGGCTTATCTCGTCCAGGAACAGGGTCCCGCCGTCGGCGGCCTCGAAGCGGCCCTGGCGGCGGCGGGCCGCGCCGGTGAAGGCGCCGGCCTCGTGGCCGAAAAGCTCGGCGTCCAGGAGGCCGGGGGCCAGGGCGGCGCAGTTCAGGGTCAGGTAGGGCCCCTGCCAGCGGCGGGAGAGGAAATGGAGCCGGGCGGCGGCCAGCTCCTTGCCGGTCCCCCGCTCGCCCAGGATCAGGACCGGCCGGTCGACCTTGGCCGCCTGGGAGAGGCGGTCCTTCACGGCCAGGAGGCTTTCCGACTGGCCGAGAAGATCGGGGACCTGGCCGGGCAGGGTCATAGGAAGCGGCTGACGCCGCTGGCCGCCGCCGCGGTCGAGACGGCCTCGGCCAGGACGGGGACCAGGTTGGGCTTGGAGACCGAGGGCACGATGAAATCGCGGGCCATGTCCGATTCCGGCACGAGTTTGGAGAGGGCCAGGGCGGCGGCCATTTTCATGGTCGCGTTTATGACCGTGGCCCGGGCGTTCAGGACGCCCCGGATGACGCCAGGGAAAACCAGGCAGGGGCTGAGCTGGTTGGGTTGGTTGGGGCCCAGGCCCGCGGTTATGGCCGCCTGGCCGAAATCGGCCTTCTGGTCGGTCAGGTTGAAGATTATGGCATCGCTGGCCATGGGGCCGGCCAGGTCCTTGCCCAGGGGGGCGTTCTGGGACAGGATGACCAGGACGTCGGCCCCGGCGACGACCTTGCCGAGGTTGCCCCGCAGCTGCCTGGGGTTGGTTTTCTGGGCCAGCTCCTCCTTCACCCAATTGGTGGCCCCAGGCCTCCCCTTGTGGATGGCCCCGGAGCGGTCGCAAACGACTATGTCGGCCGCCCCGGCCAGGCGGAAAAAATCGACCATGGGCAGGGCCTCGGTCTCGCCGGCCACCAGAACCATCCTGACGTCGGCCATTTTCTTGCCCAGGACCCTCAGGGCGTTCAGGAGGGCGGCGAGGCCGAGGATGGGCAGGCCGTCCTGGGTGTCGTGGTAGACGGGGAGCTCGTCGAATTCCGCGAGGCGCCTTTTGATTTCCATGGAGGCGTTCTCGTTCATCGCCTCGAGGTTGACCACCCCGAATGACGGGGCCAGGGAGATTATGGCGGTCACCGCGTCGTCCAGGGACTTGGTGTCCAGGACCAACGGGAAGGCCGAGATATCGGCCAGTTTGGAAAGAAGTCTCCCCTTTTCCTCGACCAGCGGGAGCGAGGCCAGGGGCCCGATGTCGCCAAGGCCGGGGACGCATGAGCCATCGGTGACCACGGCCGCGTTGTTCCAGCGGTCGGTGAGTCGCCAGGCTTGGGCGGGGTCATTGGATAACGTGCGACAGGAGTCGATGGCCTGGCGGGCGTAGGCCGTGCCGTCCTGTCCGTTTCCTTTTTTTTCGGTAACTTGCTCGAGCATGATGTTCCTCAATTAAGCCTCGCGGGCGCGCGGCGTGGGGGCCGTGCCGCGGGGCCATTTCGCTGTCCCTGGCCGATATAGCCTTCCCCGATCCCCGGCAGGGGAAAAAATTCGGGAAAAGCCCTTACTTAACCATAATATAATCTTCGTGACACGGTAAGGCGATTAATCAGGCCACAACCGCGAGACCCGGCTAGGTCATCAGCCAAAAAAGCGAGAAATCAAGTGAAATCCGGGCCATGGTGGGCTCGGACCCTAAGCTCGAAAAAAACGGCAAGATCGTCAATCGCGTAAGGCGTTTAAATTCACGGGACCAATACGTTTTAAGGAAACCCTAAGGAGCGGGCAAAAAAACGTTAGAAAAAAGTAATATTTACGTTAAATTGATTGAGCGATGTACCGTCCGTCGCCAGAAATTATTATAGCATATGGGAACGGTTAAAAAAACGTTTAGATCAATAATATTTGCGCGAACGTGAATTGATCATGCTTAAGTGGCTATATATATTAGTTTAAGTATCTTTAGCGGTCTGTAATTATATTTTTATGGTTATCTCGCTGGCTAAGTATTGATTTTTCGCTGGTTAAGATAATTAAATCGTGGTCAATGGGGTGATCGAAGGGCGCCGACGACCAACGTGGTGTTACCCGGGCCGGGCCGGGCGGCAAGTTTGGCTGCGGGGCTGCGGGGGCCGACGCGGGCCTTGCCGGTTAAGACGGTCTCGCGGGCCAAATATTTCCGGGGCCGGGAAAGCCGCGTGGGAAGGGCCCGGGGGCGAATCCTGCCGTGGCCGCGCGGGAAGGTATTGGGCCCCTCGCCGTATGCCTGGGCGGGGAAACGATCCCGGGATCGCGCCATACGGTTGGGGCGATTGTGTGAAGTAACGGGGCCGGCCGGGGGGCGGGGTTCCCGTTACGATCGGGTGGCCAACGGGCGGAGCGCGGGGGGGTGCGTCGTGGGGGTCAGGGAGTACCGTAAGTCGGGGTTATGGTCGTTTGACGGCTATAAGTTCGTGGCCGGACGGCGTTGGTTGGGAAGCCGCGGACGTCACGGGGCCATGTTTCAGGGGATAAGGGTAACGCTCACTCGGTTTTGTTGGCGTATTGCTCATAATTGGTCCGCTCTATCCGGTGCTGGAAGGAGCGGCGGGAAAGGCCGAGGGCGTTGGCGGCCTCGGTTTTGTTGTCGTTGGAGTTCTCGAGGGCCAGCTTGATGAAACCCCTCTCCACGGCGTGGAGGATCTCGTCGAGCTTTATGGCCTTGCCGTCCCAGTCGGGGGCCACGTCACCGGGCAGCCTGGGCTTGGTGAAGCGGTCCTTGGGGATGGACATGAGCTTGACGGGGTTGAGGTCGCCAAGGCTGAAGACCATGAGGCGCATCCGCAGCCTCCATGGGCTGATGCCCAGAAGGAGCGAGGTCCGGCCGCGGTTCCCGCCAGCGGCCATGAGGGCGTTGTAGAGGTAGTAGCCCTCCAGGGCGGTCAGGACGTTATCGAGGCCGCCCGGCACCAGCTGGAGTGACTTGAAGTCCATTATCCCCCCCTCGTCGGGGGCGCCGGGCCTGGGCTCGGGGGCCGGGGCCGTGGCGGGCGGGCCGGGAGAGGGCCATCTCGGGGAGGCGTCGCCGGCCAGGGGCGGGCGCAGGGAGCTCTGGCGCTTGAAATCGGCCAGGTGGAGGCTTTCCGGCAGGATGATGTTGGACTGCTCCAGGGCGACCGAGCGCTCGATTATGTTTTCCAGCTCCCGGACGTTCCCTGGGAAATGGTAGCGGGTCAGGATGTCCAGGGCGTAGGTGGAGAGCTTACGGACGTCCTTGTTTTGCTGATGGCTGTATTTTTCCAGGAAATAATGGGCAAGGAGCGGTATGTCCTCGGTACGTTCGCGTAAGGGGGGGAGCCGTATGTTGATGACGTTCAGGCGGTAATACAGATCCTCCCTGAAGCGGCCGGCTATGATCTCGGACTCGAGGTTTTTGTTGGTGGCGGCTATGAAGCGGACGTCGGTCATCTGCTCGGCGTTCCCGCCCACGGGCCGGAAGGTTTTTTCCTGGACCACCCTCAGGAGTTTGACCTGCATGGGCAGGGTCAGCTCGGCCAGCTCGTCCAGGAACAGGGTCCCCCCGTCGGCCGTGGCCATGAGGCCCTGCTTGTCGGCTATGGCGCCGGTGAAGGCCCCCTTCTTGTAGCCGAAAAGCTCGCTCTCGACCAGCTGCTCGGGCATGCCCCCGCAATTTATGGCCACGAAATTCATGTCCGCCCGGTTGGAGTTCGTGTGGACGGCCCTGGCCACGAGCTCCTTGCCCGTCCCGCTCTCCCCGGTTATGAGTATGCTGGTGGAGGTGAGGGCGGCGCGCTTTATGAGGTCGTAGACCTGGAGCATGGCCGGGGAGGAGCCGACGAGCCCGCTGAAGCGCTGGTTGTTGATGACCATGTCGGCCAGGGCCTGCCGCTCCTTGTCCACGTTGTGGTGGGCCAGGGCCGAATCGACGGCCGAGATCAGGTCGCCCGGCCTGAAGGGCTTGGGGATGAAATCGTAGGCCCCCAGGCGCATGGCCTCGACGGCGGTGTCGTCCCTCGCGTAGGCCGAGACCAGGATCAGGGTGGTCTGGCGGTTCTCGGCCCTGAGCTTCTCCAGGACCTCAAGGCCGTTCAGGGTTGGCATGCGGATGTCGCTGACGATCAGGTCGTAATCGTTGGCCATGGCCATGCCCAGGCCCACCTCCCCGTTCTCGGCCAGATCGACGCTGTGCCCCAGGTTGGACAGGAGCATCTCCAGGACCTCGCGGATGCTTAAATCATCGTCTATGACCAGGATGCGACCCACTTAAAAACCTCTAACCATTAATCCTAAGCGCTTTCGGGCGAAACGACGGGTAACCGGCCCTGGCCCCGGGGCTCAGAAATCGTCCTCGTGGAGGGCGATCTTTTTGGCGCGCGGGCCGGCCGCGCGGTTGAAACGCGTCTCCTGGTTCCCCGGCTCCAAGGCCCGCGCCGTATCGAACAGCTTCACCAACCACAGGTAGACCGGCATGCCGTCCAGGAACATCTTGGCCAGGTAGCGGGCCGCCTGTGGCCCCAGGATCGTGTTGTCGGCGTTCGGGTAAACCCCGCTCCAGGTGTAGACGCTCTTGCGCTTTAGCCATTCCAGGGCCCAGTCGGGGCCGGTGAAGCCGGCCGGGAGCCTTTTGAGGTCCGGGGGGTTGAACTGCAGGTCTCGGCGGCGGGCCCCCGAGGCTATGAGCTTGAAGGTCCGGCCGTACTCGGGATCGAGTATGGTCCGGCGGAAGGCCAGAAGGGTCGCGGGCGTGAAGCGGTAGCAACCGACCGACCACATGAAACCGTCGGGCATCAGCTGGAAATAGAAGCACGGGCTGGCCAGCTTGCCCTCCGGGAAATCCTGCCACCAGATGAGCCCCAGGTGTTCCTTGTACGGTTTCTTGTCGTTGGAGAAACGCGTGTCCCGGTGAAGGCGGTAGATGGAGCGGTCAACCCTGGGGTCGGCCACCAAACCCTCGGCCTGGGAGCGCAGGATCTTGCCGACATCGACGACCAGCTGCCTGGCCGGGGCGAAAATGAAGTCCTCGAGCCTGTTTTTGTTTAGCGCGTACCATTCGCGATTGTTGTTTTTCCGGAGGCTGGCGAGCAGGTGAACCGATTCGTGGGTAAAGTACTTGGGCACCGCTCAATTATCCCCTTGGAATGCTAACATTGCTTCTTTCATGTATCGTTACGCTTTACCGGGACGTAAACCATCGCCGGTTTACCGAACCGTGGGATCAATCCAGGGATCAAACGTTAAAACGGAAATGTATGATGTCGCCGTCGGCCACCACGTAGGTCTTGCTCTCCAGGCGAAAGAGGCCCCGTTTCTTGGCCTCGTTGAAATTGCCGCAGGCCCTGAAATCCTCGAAGGACACCACCTCGGCCCTGATGAAGCCTTTCTGGATGTCCGAGTGGATCTGGCCGGCGGCGGTCAGGGCGTTGTCGCCCTTGGACACGGTCCAGGCCCGGCACTCGTCCTCGCCCACGGTGAAAAAGCTGACCAGGTCCATCATGTCGTAGAGTTTCTTGGCCACCCTCGAGACGCCCAGCTCGGCGAGGTCGTAAACGCCCATGAGCTCCTCGGCCTCCTCCGGGCTCAGGCGGCTGAATTCCTCCTCGAGGCTCCCCTTCAGGGCCAGGTGGGGCATGGCCATGGAATAACGGGCCTCGCCGTCCGCGTTGTCGGCCTGGTTGACCAGGGCCAGGAGGGGCTTGGCCGAGAGAAAGCCGAAACCGCGGAGCCTCGGGGCCCTGGCCAGTTCCGGGTCGTCCCGCAGGGGCTTGTCGGCCTCCAGCAGGGCCAGGGCCCTTACCAGCAGCTCGCGCTCCTGGGGGTCGGCCTTGCGGCCCCGTTTGTTGTCCTCGTCGATCCTCTCCAGGCGGGTGGACACGGTCACGAAATCGGTGCCCTTCAGCTCGGCGTCCAGCAACCCGGCCTCCTTTTCAGGGTCGGCCCCCTCCCCGGCCGCGTCCGGGAAATCGGCCAGGACCATCAGAAGGACGTCCGCCTCCCTGGACTTCTCCAGCGAGGCCTTGAGGGCCTTCCTGGGCTCGCCCTCGGGCTTGGGCAGGTAAAGCTCGAGCCTGGCCGGCGTGTGCTTGCGGGGCTTGAAAACCCCCGAGAGGTAATCCAGCCGGGGGTCGGCCACCAGGGCGCCGCCCTGCCGCAAATCCGTGTGGACGGGGCTCGGGCCCAGGGCCGTGAGCGCCCGGAAGATGGTCTCCCGGCCCGAGGCCGGGCGGCCGATTAGAAAGGCCTTCATTTTCTGCGATAACCCCTTTCGGCCAAGGGCCTCAACCCTCCTCCTCGGCTATCAACCTCGCGGCGCATTCGTCGCAATAGCCGTGGCTGCTGTCGATTCCCATGTACAGGTGGAGGTAACGATCCAGGGGCAGCCAGTGCCCGTTGGGGTCCTTGACCTTTTTGCAGCTGGAACAGATCTGCATCACCCCCGAGGGGGCCTTGAGCCTCAGCTCGGCGATCTCTTTTTTCAGGAGCTCTATCTCCCGTCTGAGCTTCGTTATCTCGTCGGAATTGGTCATACAGCCAACCGGTCATGGCGTCGGCCGCTGGCCGAGGGTAATCGGGCCTGGGTGGGCCCATGGTTGTACACGATTGTGTTTTTTTGGTTAAACCTTCCGATAAGGTAACGTCAATAACCCCAAAAACAAACACGTCATGCCACGACTCACGCCCCAAAAGTGGCTTTTCATACCAAATTGGTGTCGCCGTGACCCAAATATGTCAGCGTCTCGAACATGAAGTCCAGGGCCAAGGTGGCGGCGGACAGCGTGACCCCCAGGCGATCGCCCACCAGGAGGAAGCGCTTGTAGCTTACTCTCTCGCGGACGGCCACCGCGCAATATACCAGGCCGACCGGCTTGGCCGCGCTGCCCCCGTCCGGCCCGGCTATGCCGGTGGTGGCGATGGCAAGGTCCGTCCCGGCGGCCCCCCTGGCCCCCAGGGCCATGGCCTCGGCGCACTGTGGGCTAACGGCGCCGTGGGCCGCGAGTATGCCCGGGGGCACGCCCAGGAGGCTCTCCTTGGCCGCGTTGGAATAGGCCACCAGCCCGGCCATGTAATACGCCGAGCTGCCCGGCACCGAGGTCAGGGCGGCGGACAGCCAGCCGCCCGTGAGGCTCTCGGCCGTGGCCAGGGTGTGGCCCCTCTCGGATACGACCGAGGCCAAAAGGGCCGCCCGCTCCCACAGGGCGCGGACCGGGCTGGCGAGGAGCCAGCCCGGCATGGGCGGCTGGCCGAGCTTCCCGGTCATTGGGCGAAAATGGCCGGCAAAATGCGCGGCTCGAGGATGAAATAGTGGGCGGTGGCCACCAGCCACAGCGAGAAGCAGGCGGTCAGGCCGGCCACGAAGTCGTCCAGCATGATGAAAAGGGAGCCGGTTTTCTGGTTAATCCTGCCGACGTACCAGGGCTTGAGCATGTCCAGGGCCAAAAAGATCAGAAGGCCCCACAGAAACGGGTATTTCAGGAGATAGTACTGTGGGGCCAGAAACATGGCCGTCAGGTAACCGAAGGTTTTGTCTATGATGACGCTGGGGTTCTGTTTGTCGCTCCCGTAATACGAGAGCGACCTGGCCGAGACCAGCCAGCCCAGGGCCAAAATGGCCACGTAGCCTATCAAATAGGCCTTCCAGCCAAGGAGCATGAACAGGGCGTAGAGGGGCAAGCCCACGATGGCGCCCCAGAACGAGTGGTAGATGGGGATGAACCCCAGGCCGCCCAGGCTCCAGACCCACCTGGCCGCCCGATCCAGGGAACCACGCTCCGTCCCTTCCATGCTTCCCCCGCCTAGGCCTTGAGGAGTGCGGCCACGGGCTTAAGGCCGTAGGCCCCGCTCTCGATGGCCGTCAGCACGGCCCCGCCGCCGGTGAAGAAGTAGTAGCTCTCGTCGTCCAGGGCCTCGAGGTACACGCCCGGGGTCAGCTTCTTCAGCTCGGTCAGGGTGTCCCCTCCCCCGAAAAGCTTCCTGGCCTTGGCGTTTTTGGCTATCTCCGAGTAGGCCCGGGCGCTGCCCTCCGGGAAGTGCGGGGTCAGGCCCATGACCGCGTTGACGAAAACCGTCCTCGCCGAGGCGATGGCCTGGGCCAGGGCCGGCTGATCGAAGGCCTCCGGGGCCACGTCCAGGAAATACCCGTACTTCTGGCCGGGCTTGAAGTCGGCGACCTTGACCACCCTGACCTTGGCGGGCTCCGAGCGATCCAGGGTCGGCGACTCGACCACGGCCGCGGGCTCCAGAATCTTGCCCGCGCCCTTGTCTTTCTCGACAAGGCCCTTGGCCAGGTCCACGTCCTCCTGGGCCACGCCCTGGACCTCGATCCCGTACTTGGCGGCCAAAAAGGCGTTGTAGATAACCCCGCCCAGGAGCAGGTGATCCACCTTCTCGTACAGCTTATTGAGCGGCCCGATCTTGGTATCGTACTTGGACCCGGCCACCACGGCCAGAAACGGCTTCTCCGGGTTCAAAACCAGGTCGAGGTGGATGAGCTCCTTTTGCATCAGGAAGCCGGCCGCCGAGGGCAAGACGGTGGCCACGTCATAGGTCGAGGCGTGGGGCTGCCACGAGCCGAAGGCGTCGTTCACGTAAACGTCCGCCAGGGCGGCCAGATCCTTGGCCAGGGCCTTGGTCTTCTCGTCCTTGGACTCCTCACCGGCGAACCAGCGGGTGTTGGGCAGGTAAATCCCGCCGATTTGCCTCTTCCTCAGCTTGTCGAGCAACGGGGCCACGGCCTCCAGGGGCAACGACTCGATGCCGCGCGGCTCGCTGACCTTCAGCCCCGGCACGACGAAACCGCCCGAGATCTTGCGGTTCAGATACTCGACCACCGCCGTCACCGCCGTGTCGGGGGAGGTCTTGATGTTGCCGGCCTTGTCCCTGGTCCGGCCGACGTGGGTCATCAAAATCGGGAAGCCGCCACGGCTGGCGATGTAATGGATCAGCCCATACGTGGCATCAATCCTGAAAGAATCCTTGATTTGGCCCTTCTCGACCACGTTATGGTCGACCCTGGCCAACACGACCTTCCCCTCAAGCGCGATATCGTCAATCAAAGGCAGACGCGGATCCAACTTGGACATGATCATTCTCCTTGGCTTTCCTACATAATGTCTATTGAAAACTCCTGGCGGCTACTATCGCTTCGCCCCGCGGGCCGAAAAAGCCCCCTGGCCGGGGCCGGCCAAAAAGGCCGCGCCCCGGCCCGGGGACGGAACGCTACCGTCCCTTAGTGTCAACGGCCATAGCGGTCAACGGTCTTGCGAATCCTCGAATTTCACGCCGCACCAGGGGCAAAACTTGAATTCGTTGCCGTTCAATTGCTCCCGGCAACTGTGGCAAACCAGCATCAGTTCCTCGGCGCAGTATGGGCAATAGGTGAAAGTGTTGAACAGCTTCAGCTGCTCGGGCTTGAGGTGATTAATCTTTTCAGCGCAATCAGAGTCGTGACACATCTTTTCGATCGTGCTGGTCTTTGAGTGATGTTCTGCCATTGTTTCTCCGGGATAATGTTCGGGGGCGAAAAGACGCCAAAATTTTGGCCAGGCCAAAAAACCACTCAGGATTATACATTATTGGTGCACGAAAAATCCAGTCCCAAAGACCTTCCGATCGCGCCATGACTTTCGCGCCTTTAATTCCCTTTACGCGATAACGAGTCCCAACGAAGGCCATAATCGCCTCACCCCGATAATCGCCGATATCCCCAACATCGTCTTAACGAAGTTTTATTTACCTATCATGACACCGTCAGCCTACTTAATTGCCATAATTTTCCCATTATTTCACAAACATATGCGTTAAGTCCCATCGACGCGCCCTCCCCCCAAAACCACAACCCCGCAAGCTAACCCCCCAACCAGACTGGAAATTCTGCCCGCCCCACCCCATCGGCCAACGGGCCTTGACGCCCCCTGGCCCAAGCTGTTATCATAACCGAACATAGAAACCGCTCCTTAGGTTTAACCCTCAGCCCCCAGGCTGGGGGTTTTTTTTGCCCCCCCAGCCCCTAAAAGACCATAAATCTCCACCCGTTACGCCGTCGGTCTGTCCCAAAGCCTGCCTTTGGCCCCCCTCGTCCCCCCACTCGTCCCCCTTCTCGCCACCGGCTCGCCCCTCCCGCTCGCCATGGGCAAAACCCGCGAACACAAAACAAGTTAACGCGGCTTGGCGACCGTAAAAAAATGAATATTTTTGACTCAGACTTTAACTTCGTTCCCTCGGTCACCCCCCGGTCGCGAAAAAAACGCCCTTTTTTTTCCAAAGCGCATAACCCTCCCTCCCGCCTGGACACCGCGGCGGGTAAAGGTTTGGCTTGAAAAAACGCTGGAAATGGGATAGAATATCGACAATGGGAGGTCTACCAAAGGAGCAGTTCATACTTAAAAAAGTCATCCTTTCGTAATTTGAATTAAGAATAATCGCTTACAAATTCTTTTTAATGACTATAATTCAGTAAAATAATATGAACGCATTATTTTCGCATCTATAATTTCTTCTATTTTAATTTAATGTTTGACTACCATGCGAAATTAAATTAGGCGTTTTTCAGCTTCGGCATTATTTTTAGTTAAACAATAACCAAAAATAACTAATATATTGCCCGATATCTTCCGACAATTTACGATTATTTTTTATATCACTTAAGGAATGATAAACGGCATTCATGCTTACCGATACTAAGACATCTTTGCCATTTATATGCGCTTTTCTTTTCTTGGCGTTCGCGGCAGGCCAGGCCTTGGGCGACTCCCCCGCCCAGCCCGAAGGGCTATCTCCGTACCAAAACCCGGCCGCCGCCCAAAGCGCCCCCCTGGGAGCCGATCCCCAGGCCCTGGGCCTTGAGCCCCTGCGCCTCGAACCCGATACGCCCGCCCCGGACGGCCTGGCCGTTAACCTCAACCAACCGGATCCCCTGAAGGAATATTTCGGCCTCTCCCTGGACATCCGGGACGTCGGCGACTGGGTCCTGGGCTCGGGCCTCGCGGCCAGCCCCAGCCCGGCCTTCGGCCATCTCCCCGCCCCCAATGACGGCCTCGCCTTCAAGACCCTTTCCGTGGACGCCGTTGATCGCCAAATCGACCGCCTGGCCGTCTCCGGGACCGGCCTGACCCTGAACGACCGCCTGTCGGCCCGGGCCGGCCTGACCGTGGAACGGCAAGCCCTCCGCGATTTCGGTCCCGGCCCCTCCCAGGGCCGCCCGCGCGGCTACGCGGCCATCGAATCCGAGCTTGGGGCCACGTTTTATCCCTCGCCCAACTGGTCGCTGGGGGCCACGCTGTCAATCAGGGATACCCAGGGCTTCGGCCTCAGGTCCCTTAAGGGCCCCGAAACCACCGGCTGGTTCGGTTCCCGCGCCCTCGACCGGGCCGACCTACGCCTGGGCACCGTGGCCCTGGGCTACGGTAATCCCATGGGGACGGCCTTTTCCCTTCGCGGTTACGCCGGCGAGATCGCCGAGGGCGGGACCCAGGCCCTGGCCCCGGGCCGCCAGGGCCAGCGGGCCTCCCTCCAGGGCGTCGGCGTCTCGGTCAGCCAAAGCTTCCAGGACGGCAGGCTCAACCTCGTCGCGGGCGGGGCGCTTAACCGCTTCGATCTGCGCGCCGCCGCGCCCTTGGTCCCGCCCGGCGCCCGCTCCCGCCCCAACCTCTCGGCCTTCCTGGCCATGACCTACGTGAACCCGGAACTCTTCGGCGCCGGGATCATGTACCGCCACGGCGGCGACGGTTACTTCATGACCGACTCGGCCTTCAGCCCCGGCTCGGGCAACTCCTACCTTGAGGCCAAGATCTGGCGCGACTTCGCCCTGACCCCGGCCCTGAGCCTTTCCACCCGCCTCTACGGCTCGGCCCTTCTCGGCGCCCCCGTTGAGGTCGGCCGCGCCACGGACAAACCGAACCTCCTCGACAACTACGTCGAGGGCCGGGTAACGATGAATTACGCCTTTTAGGCCATCGGGCCCCGACGACGCCCCCCAAGTAATCTTTCCCGGCCAAGCCGCGGCCCGCCCCAGGCCCGCCCCAGGCCCCGCCGGCCCCGCCGAAATTTTCGCCGCACCCAAAACGGGAACGGCCATCCCCAAACGCCCGCGGTTTAGGCGGGTCGGCCCAGCCATGCCCCGGGGCCGAAAACCCATGGCCAAGCCCGCCATGGTTCCGTCACCCCAGGCGCCATGGCCGATGGTGGCGCACCCTTAAGGCCCCCTGCCCACCCCTGGCCGCGAACGGCCCCGATCGGCGCGATTCCACCATGCCGCACTTCTTAAAGCCAGTCGCCGTGAAATTTAACATAAGGATTACTTATAATGGGCACTGTCTCTCAATGTTTTAGTAAAAATAATGCTAATTTTTCAGGACGTGCCAATAGAAAAGAGTATTGGGGCTGTTTTGTAGTTAACTTCCTCTTTGCAATTGTACTGGCACGCTTATTTAACAATTTTGTTTTATCAACTTTTATAAATTATTATAACATAGTAGTTGCCACTTCACTTTTTTATGTATATTTCTTGATACTATTCATACCCTTCATAGCCGCCACAACACGAAGGATACACGATTTTAACGCTAACGGTTTGCTTGCAATTTTAATTATTATACCTTTTCTTAACTTTATTCCCCTCATAATTTTCGGCTCCATTCCCGGTAACCCAGAACCCAACGCATACGGTAACCCCCCTGATTTTCCCGAGCAAGATCCCCAAGTTAACCCGTATGGCTATCAGCAACCCTACGACCAGCAAGGGTACCAGCAACCCTACGGCCAGCAAGGGTACCAGCAACCCTACGGCCAACAAGGCTACCAGCAACCCTACGGCCAGCAAGGCTATCAGCAACCCTACGACCAGCAAGGGTACCAACAACCCTATGGCCAGCAAGGCTATCAACAACCCCCTTATCCCGGAAATTCACCTTACCCAAACCAAAGCCCGTATTACGGCCAAGGACCTTACGCCGGCGCCCCGCCGCAATCGACCGCCCAGCCCTACCAAGGCGCCCCGCCGCAATCGACCGCCCAGCCCTCACAACCGGTCGCGCAGCCAAACCAGGGCCAGCCGCCGCAACCAACCGCCCAGCCTTACCGGCCCCAGCCCTCACAACCGGTCGCCCAGCCCTACCAGGGCCAGCCGCCGCAACCAACCGCCCAGCCTTACCGGCCCCAGCCCTCACAACCGGTCGCGCAGCCAAACCAAGGCCAGCCGCCGCAACCAGGCGCCCAGCCTTCCGCGGGTGGCGGTTCTCCCCGAAACAAAACGTAAAGCACGTTTTTTATAGGACACATACTTCCGGCACGATCATTAAATTCGTAAAGATGCCATATTTGTCCTTTCCCGACTTTCGCAGCGCGTGATGTGGTGCCCGTAGGCCACAAACGCCGTGACCTCCATTAAAAATTGGCTTCCGATTGGGAAGCCCAGGGCATTTCGGCACAGCCGCGAGCCCATCCTTTCCAAACTCACATAATACCCGCTATCCAAACAAAAACCACTGCGACTAACCGGTCCAAGCAGGTTTGATCGCTTTGTCTCCACGACCTTTCTCAGTCATTCGGGGCCGTGGGCGGCCAACCCCTGTCCTCGGTAGCTTGAAGTATCAAAGGGCGACTGAAGGCTTAATGTTCGTTGGTCCGTGACCGACATTGAACGCTTTCCAATGATATTCAAACCAAAAAGGCTAATAAAATAATCAATTACATAAAAAATATCTAATAAGATCATAGTGATATTGATGATTTTACTTATTAATGACATGCGCAAATAACCGTAAAATTTTTAATAATTATTTTAATCGCCATTAAAATTTTATTTTAAATATTACGGTGATTTTTATTTTTATTATCAATATTAATGTTCAATATTAGATTAAAAAATTAAATAGAAATATATATGAAAGTATTTTGATATTTTTATATATGAATTTTAAGCTATATATATTATTTTAAAATATTAGTTTATTAATTTATGTTCTATAAAAATTTTTTCTTAACTTGTATATAAAATTATTCTTATTTTTTTAATTTCGTATGCAACCCAAAGTTAGGTAATACGCATCGAATTTTAAAATTTCAATAATTTCAATTAGTTAATTGGTCCAATTTTGCTAACTGCGAAAGCCGGGCAACATAAAAATATTTAATGATAAAAAGATGATAGTCGAACCGCTGACGGCGCCGAATAAGCTATCGATATTTTGACCAATAATAGACCAGCATTCTCTTCTTTGGCAGAAAAAGTGTGGATGTAGCACATTCATGATATCTACAAGATAACTTTCTTATGTGCACAAGATAATCGACATCCTAAAGTTTGCCTTCTCACTATAAAAAGGCTCATACAATTTCAGTTTGTTAGAGTAATCAATTAGATGTCAAATCAACCATGCTGGAACGAACCAATTTTGCCTGTCAACTGGCAGAAGGTCATCGATCAAGCAAATTACCGACCCTGGACCTATATCAATCTTGAGCCGTTCCAATTCGCCAAATCGTTCTGGCTCCGTAACGGGCTTCAGAAGGCTGAAATTTTTAACCGTCTGAGCGCTTGGAGTGGCGGACTTTTTTATTTCTATTGGGTACAGCGTTCCATTTTTATATATCAGTAGACCGATTTCTTTCTGATCACGGTCACGATAGTAGTAAAGTGGAGGTTGTTGACCCGCATTGATGAAACTCTTGTAAATCTCAGAAAACACAAAAGTTTCAAAAAAGGGACCTGACATGGCTCCCCGTGCCAAGACTTCCGGGGACTCCCAACCAAGCAGATAAGCGGCAAGGCCAGTGTCGAGAAAATGTAGTAGGGGCATTTTAACCATGCGTTTTAAAACATCGTTGTGGTAGGGGCGAACTAGCGCAACCACCCCGCTTGAGACTAAGACCGACATCCATTTTTTCGCCGTCGGAGCCGAGATTTGAACTTCACGGGCTATTTCTTCGTAAACCAGAGGTTTAGCCGTTCTGGCAGCCACGACCTTCAAGAAGTCAAGAAATGTCAACTCTTCACCCACCTGGGATAGATCCCTAATATCCCGCGCAAGGTAGGTATTGACGAAATCGCCATATAATTCCGGTAGACCACGTGGGTTTTCAGAATACAAAACTGGCATGGAGCCACGCCATATCCGTTCGTAAATCTCGGGAAGCTCCATCTTCTTGGCGATTTTCATACGAGCGAGCAGCCTTTCACTATCTGTCGTAAAAGGCTCGGAGGGGATTCCGGCAAGCTCACTTTGGGAAAATCCCGCCAATTTCAAGATCCCCACCCGACCCGCCAAATATTCGCTGACATATTTCATCACATGGAATGTCTGTGAGGCCGTAAGCCAATAACCTCCTCTTTCTTGGCTTTTGTCAACGCTCATTTTTATGTACGGCAGAATCTCAGGCGCATATTGGATCTCGTCAATAATGATCGGCGGTCTATATCTCTGTGCGAACATCGCTGGGTCGGTTTTGGCCATATATCTTGCTCTGGGATCGTCCAGAGTGACATAGTCCCTGTTTGGTTCGGCCAACTTGGACAGTAAGGTGGTTTTACCTACCTGCCTAGCCCCGGTAACTAGCAGAACGGGAGTTGTTTTGGAGATTTTTCTTATTGTGTCTTCCACGGCTCGTGGGATATACATGGCAAGTATCCTTTGGCAAAATAAAGTTTTTGTTTTACTATAGCCAACACATGCCGCTTGTCAAGCAAAATAACAGCCAAGCCAAAATTTGAATTTAGAATTGCCAGAACGAAGTTTTGCCACCCCGTAAGGTCACCGATGCGAAGAATACAATGATCTTGACTAGTTAACTCAACACGTGGAGCACCGATTCTTAGTATTCATGAAAATTTAGAAATTATTCAAGTGGGGGGGCTAGGAATTCAAATCGACCATTTTGGCCGGTAAGGGGCTCCAATTTACTGGGGTTTCGAGGTCTGCTCAGATTTTCTTGGACACCATTAGAAATAATTTAA
>JAITKA010000182.1 GCA_031278635.1 Deltaproteobacteria bacterium
ATTATAAGGGAGTGCCAAAAAAGGGGCGTGGTCGCCCTAAAGGGAGCAAGAACAAAGAGAAGACGCCAGTTCGAAAGTGACCCCCCCCGTGAAGATAACGATGCGTTGAAAACCGCCATCGAAAACGGAAGGTCAAAGCCATTGCCTAGCCGAATCAAGCCGTTCGGTAAATACCTTGCGTTGACTATCGCTAAGAAATTGTGAGCATAAAAATTCAAATTATGTATGCCGAACAAGGACCGATTTGGCATTCTCGTTGCGCGTCCCAATTATTATGTAGGGGGGATATTCCGACATTCGTTTGGCCCTATTTGGGACCCCAAACAGCCGAAGGTCGTCCCTTACATATCCGTTTTAAAAACCAACGAGGGCTTATCATGCGTAGAGCCACCGTTGCTTTGCGCCCAAAGGGTTGGCGTCGCGGACAATGGCAAGATGGCAGAAGTTGTAGTGCTTTTTTTGATAGCCATACTCCTCAGCCTGGATTGACGGTCGTTCGTGGGGAGGGTGGCTGGACCGGGCCGGCGGGCGGCCGCCTAAGCGCAAAAGCCCCGCCGGCCGGGAGATGGGCTTCCGGGGGCGGGGCGAATTTTGGCCTGGCCAAACGGGGCAAATTAGCTCGTGTGGGTTAGGCGTTGGGGGAAATTTGTTTAAGTAGGTCGTGAAAAAATTTATTGGCTTCTATGTTTTCGCCGTTTGGGGTGACTATTAGGTACGGTTCGCCGCTCATGGAGGATTTAGAGGCCACAAGGTTGATAAAATCCTCGCAGGTGGCGATCTTGTCCCCGGCGCTACGGAGTTTGGTTTTCAGGTGTGAGACGGCCGTGTCTACGTTGTAGGCTTGGCCGTTTCGCACGAAGGAGTGGTCGGTTTTGGTGGCCAGTAGGTCCAGCAGGGACACCACTTTATGGAGCTCGTCGCCCCGCAGGTTGGCGTTGGCCCGATGGGTCGGGCCGAAAAGGGCGGCCAAGGCGATGGCCAGGGCGGCCACGGAGACGGTTATGGCCAGGGCGAGGGCTTTGGCCCGGCGGGTTTTCTTTTTCTTCAAGGCGGCGCCTCCTGAAACGGGGCCGGGAAGGTGGGGGGGCATTTCACCCGAGGGTTTTTATGAAGGCCTCCTCGTCGAGGACGGTGAGGCCAAGGCTTCTGGCGTTGGTCAGTTTCGAGCCGGCGGCCTCGCCGGCCACGACGTAATCGGTCTCCTTGCTCACGGATGAGAGGACCCGGCCGCCCTTGGCGGCGATGCGGGCCTTGGCCTCGGCCCGGGTCATGGTCTTGAGGGTCCCGGTGAGGACGAAGCGTTTGCCGGAGAGGCTGCCCTCGGCCGGGATCTCGGTCTCCGAGGGGCTGGGGCTGACCAGGGAGTCGTCCATAAGGGCTTGCAAAAAATTGTGGTTAAGCGGGCTTTGGAAATAATCAAGGACGCTTTTGGCCACTTCCGGGCCGATGTCGTTCAGGGCCTGGAGTTGGTCCATGGTGGCCTCGGAGAGGGCCGAGAGGCTATCGAAGCGGCTGGCCAGGATCTGGCTGACCCGCTCGCCCACGTGTCGTATGGAGAGGGCGTTTATGAAGCGCCAGAGGCTTTTGGTCCTGGCCTCGTTTATGGCCTCGATGAGCTTGGCCGCCGATTTGTCCCCGAAGCGGGGGAGGGAGCGGAGGTCCTCGGCCGTCAGCCTGAAGAGATCCGAGGGCAGGCGGACCAGGCCGTTGGCGAGGAGCATGGCCGCCGCCTTTTGGCCCAGGCCGTCGATGTCGAGGGCGTTTTTATGGGCGAAGTGGATCAGGCGGGCCTCGATCTGGGCGGGGCAGGACCGGTTGGGGCAGCGGGAGACGGCCTCGCCGGGTTTTCTCACGGCCTCGGTCCCGCAGACGGGGCAGGTTTTGGGGAACTCGAAGGCGGAAAGGCCGGCCGGCCTTCTCTCAAGGTCCACCTCGACGATCTCGGGTATGACGTCCCCGGCCCGTTGGAGGATCACGTAATCCCCGACCCGCACGTCCTTCCTCTTTAGCTCGTCCTCGTTATGGAGCGTGGCCTGGGCCACCCTGACCCCGCTGACCAGGACCGGTTCCATGAAAGCGACCGGGGTCAGGGCCCCCGTCCGCCCGACCTGGATCTCTATGGCCAGGACCTTGGTCATGGCCGCCCGGGGCTTGAATTTGGCGGCCACGGCGTACCTGGGGGCCCTGGAGGTGGCCCCCAGCCGGGGCCAGAGGCTTAGATCGTCCACGGTTATGACGAGGCCGTCGACCTCGAAGGGCAGGTTATCCCGGGCCGCCTCAAGGTCGCGGAAGACGGAGAGGGCCTCGGAGAGGTTCTCGCTGACCCGGCTGGCCCCCGAGGTTTCCACGGGAAAGCCCCAATCGGAGAGGGCTTTCATGAGGCCGCCGTAGGTCTTGGCCCCGGAGGCCTCGGGGTCGGAGAGGCCGTAGGAGAAAAACTTGAGCTTTCTTTTTTGGGTGACGGTGGAATCGAGCTGGCGAAGGGAGCCGGCCGCGGCGTTCCTGGGGTTGGCGAAGATGGACTGGCCGGCGGCCTCCCTCTCCTCGTTCAGGCGGGAAAACTCGTCCTTGTCCATGTAGACCTCCCCCCGCACGTAGACGGCGGAGCCCGGGGCCCCTGGGCCGAGTTTTTTGGGGATGCAGTCGATGGTCCTGACGTTCGAGGTGATGTCCTCCCCGCGGCGCCCGTCGCCCCTGGTCGAGGCCAGGGTCAGGCCCCCGTCGTTATAGCTCAGCTCAACGGCCAGGCCGTCGAATTTCGGCATGGTGTAGAAACTGAGGGGCTCGCTGGAGCCCAGGAAGCGTTTCACCCGGTCCTCGAAGTCAAGGATTTCCTGGACGCTTAAGGCCTTGTCCAGGCTGAGCATGGGGCTGTCGTGGACGACCTCGTTCAGGGAGCGCCCGCCCGGCGGCGGGGCCACCTCGGAGGTGGGGGAGTTTTTGGCCAGTTCCGGGTGGGCGGCCTCCAAGCCCTCCAGCTCCCTGACCATGCGGTCATAGGCGTCGTCGGGTATCTCGGGGCTGTCGTCCTGGAAGTACAGGACGTTGTGGCGCCTTATCTCCTCCCTTAGCCGCGCCGCCCGCTCGGCCGGGTTGCCGGGGCCGGGCGAGACGGCGTCATCGCCGGTGGAGGACGCTCGCGAGTTGGTGTTTTCCGTCATGGCGTCGTGTTACGAACTCCCTTTTACTGACCGGGGCGGGCATCCGGGGGGACGCCCGCCGATCTTCTTACTGGTTACTGGTCAAACGCGTCACGGGTCACTGGTTTGTGGTCAAAGGCGTAACGCATTTGTGGTCACAGGCCGAACAGGCGGCCGTCGGTGTGGGGTATGAACTGGCTGGCCACGTATCTGTCCATGTAACCCGGGGTGTCGCTGAGCTCGAAGTTGGTCATCTTTTCCTTGATGGAGAAGGCCTCCCGCCATATGGTGCCCGAGAGGGCGGCAAGGGTTGACCCGGTCAGGGAGCTGTTGCCGATGTAGGAGAATTTGTCCACCGGGAGGAACGGGAGCAGGCCGATGGTGATGGCGTTTTCTATGTTGAGGGACCGGCCGAAGCCGCCGGCGATGATCACCCTCTCCAGATCGCCCATCTCGAGGCCGACCGACTCAAGGAGCGTCTGGTAGCCGGAGTACATGGCCCCCTTGGCCCGGATGAGGTTCTCGATGTCTATCTCGGTTAGGGCGATATCGTGCTCCACGGAGTTACTCTCGGCCGGGGAGAGGAGGTATTCCAGGCCGTCCTCGCCGGGCCTCACGAACTCGCTCGAGCCCTCGACCAGTTTCCCCTGCTTATTGAGGACCCCGGCCCGGAAGAGCTCGGCCACGACGTTTATCAGGCCCGAGCCGCAGACGCCCGAGGGGCTGACCCCGCCGATGACCCCCAGGTAGTGCTTGCCCGTCTCCTTTTCGTACAGAAAGCTCTCTATGGCCCCGGGGGCGGCCCTCATGCCGCAGCGGACCCCGCCGCCCTCGAAGGCCGGCCCGGCCGAGCAGGCGGCGCAGGTCATCCAGTCCTGGTTGCCGATGACAATCTCGCCGTTTGTGCCCACGTCGATGAAAAGCGTGAGCTCGGGCTTTTTATATAGCCCGGCGGCAAGGACCCCGGAAACGATGTCCCCGCCCACGTAGCTGGAAACGGAGGGGAAGACCTTGAGGACAGTGTGGGGGGCGACGTTCATGCCCAGGTAGCTGGCCCTGATGGAGGGCCAGGTCGAGGCCGGGGGCACGTAAGGCGAGAGGCGGATGTTTTTCGGGTCAAGGCCGACAAGGAGGTGGGCCATTGTGGTGTTGCCCGAGGCCACGATGAGGAAGGTCTTTTCCCTGTAGCCGGGGTAGGTGTCCTCGTAGCGCTCAAGGAGGCGGTTGATGGTATCGATGACCCTGTTCTGGAGGCGTTTAAGGCCGTCCTTTTTGCCGGCGAAGACGATCCTGGAGATGACGTCCTCCCCGTATGATATCTGCCCGTTAAGGTCGCCCACCCCGGGCATGACCTCCCCGGTGGCAAGGTTAACCAAACGGATGAAGACCGTGGTCGTGCCCACGTCCACGGCCAGGCCGTAGTAGTCGTCGTTCCCGGTGGAGGGGGTGAAGGCCACTATCCGGCCGTAGGGCGGGTTCTCCGGCTTTTGGAGCGGCAGCTCGTAGAAGATGGAGGCGGTGACCCTGAAGTCGGATTCCCTAAGCGTCGAGGGCATTTGGCGCATGGCCGAGAGGTCGATGTCGTTGTCGTAAAGCTCCATGGCCGCCAAGGCGGCATTGACGCGGTCGAGGTCGCTCCGGTTGTCGTCCTGGCTGGGCGGATCGAGTATCAGGCAGCTCTGGCGGACCATGGGGTCGGGGGTCTCGACCGTCAGCTCCTCCTCGGCCTGGGAGGCTTTCTTGAAGAAGGAGGCGTCGGCCCTGGAATCGATGGGGATGAATATGGTGGCCGGGCCCTCGACCTTGGCCCTGCAGGCCAGCCTGATGCCCTTGGCGAAATCGTCCTCGGTTAAATATAAGCCGGGGGTGGCCTGGACGGTGCCCTCCCTTAGCTCGACTATGCAGCGCCCGCAGACGCCCTCGCCCCCGCAGGAGGCGTTTATATGGATTTTGCCTTTGTCGGCGACTTCCTGGATGGTCTGGCCGGCCTCGGCTTGGATAACGGTGTTATCGGGAAGGAAAGTGATCGGGAAAGTATCCATGTGGGAAAGGCTCCTTTTGGGAAAAGCGAAAAACAAACCGGGCGTCCGGGAGAGAGGTCAGAGGCTAACCCTCACGCCCGCGCTTTTTCTCGCCGGGGAGAACCTCCTGGCGTTTTTTTGGCATCTTCCACCGCCGGTGGCTCCACATCCATTGGTCCGGATGCCGGCGTATGAAATCGGCCAACGTATCGTTAAGGCCTTGGGCCTTCTCGATGACCCAGTCCCGGTCGTACCCTTGCGGGGGGACGAGGGGCCGGGCAAACTCGATCACGTGCCGGTCACCTTGCCGGCGGCAGAACAGGGGAATCACGGTCGAGCCGGTTTTAGCGGCCAGCCGCAAAGGGGCCGTGGTGGTCAGGGCGGGCCTGCCCATGAAAGTCAGCAGGGCCGAGCCTGGCCCGACCACGGCGGCCTGGTCGAACAGCGTGCCCAGGGCCCCGCCCGATTTGAGGGTGGCCAGCATGGCCCTGGCCCCGCCGTCCTTGTATATGAACTCGCCGCCCGCGAGCGAGCGCAGCCTTATCAGGACCTCGTCGGAAAGGCGGCCCTGGGTTCGCCCGACCACGGACATCTTAAAGCCGAAGCGGTCGGTCAGGGCGGCGGGGGAGAGTTCCCAGTTGCCGGCGTGGGCGGTCAGGAAGACGAGACCTCGCTTACCCCTGGCGGACTCCTCCAATATGCCCGGGATGGGCTCCCAGTTCTCGAAATCGCACCCGTCCCGAAAGTAGCCCACGCCCCTGTGGAGGAGGCAAAAGGCCTCGGCCGTGGTCCGGCCCAGGTTCCTGAAGGATTTCAGGGCCACATCGGCCGTATCGACATCCGAGGGCAAAGCCCCGTTTTCCTTGGCCTTTTGGATATTATCCAAGGCGATCGATCGCCTGCGGCGGCTTAGGCGGTAAAAGGCCCAGCCCCCCAGATCGCCCAAGGCCAGGGTCGCGCGCCTCGGTAGGTGGGACAATAGCCAGGTCAGGCCCAGGATGGCCCAAAGGGCCGGTTTTAGCCAATACCCCTGGCTCAAGGAAGCCGGCTCCCCAAATGCCCCCCACCGGGCGCCTTCCGGCCCCGCGCCTCGCGAACGTGGGGCGCCCAATCGGGCGCGCCACGGCCGGGAGCGCCCCGGTCTGGCCTATTAGTGGAAGAGTTGGCAGAAAAGAATAAATATATCATAAAAACATATTTTGACATAAATTTCGGCAAATTTCAATGAAAAAATTATCCAAAGATTTAAGGCCCATATCCAATTCCCGGCCAAAAAACCCCCTGGCCCTGGCTGCCCAAGGTCAGTCTCCCATCCGGCTAAATGGCCTAAGTTCTTAGCATTTTACCCCGATCGAAAAAAACTGTCAAAATTTTGCGCCGGGCGACCCAAGGCCATGGGCAATTTGCCCCAAAACGTTCCGCCCAATCGGCTCATGTCACACCACCGGGCATATACCATGCCCGTAAAAAAAATAAATCATGGTATATTAATTTTATTATCGTCCAATTGGCCACAATGACATCCAACCCATCGGGCTTGGTCCCCCAAAGCCCCCGGAGCGGGCTTTGGGGCCCCCGGCCAAAATAATTCTTTGACGCCGCCCTCCCCGCAAGTCGCGAATTATTTTTTCCGCGCCTTGGCGGTTTCCCTTGCCTACGCGACCCATGGCCATGGGCAATTTGCCCC
The DNA here is from genome assembly GCA_031278635.1 of Deltaproteobacteria bacterium. Classification (GTDB taxonomy): domain Bacteria; phylum Desulfobacterota; class Desulfarculia; order Adiutricales; family Adiutricaceae; genus JAIRNQ01. The sequence goes on from JAITKA010000182.1 coordinate 6,849, forward strand.
AAACGCTGTCCCCAATCGGCACATGTCATACCCCCGGCATGTACCATGCTCATTAAAAAAATAAATCATGGTATATTAATTTTATTAACGTCCAATTTGCGAATATCAGACAATCTGTATATGCTATGCCCGTAAAAAAAATTAAATCGTTGTATGTTAATTTTATTAACGCTCAATTGGCTACAATGACATCCAACCCATCGACCTTGGTGCCCCAAAGCCCCCGGCGCGGGCTTTTGGGCTCCCGGCCAAAATAATTGTTTTTCGTCGCCCCCCGGATGCCGCGAAATTATTTTTCCTGCGCCTTTCCCGTTTCCCTTGCCTACACGACCCAAGGCCATGGGCAATTTGCCCCAAAACGCTGGCCTCAATCGGCGCATGTCACACCACCGGCATGTACCATGCCCGTAAAAAAATTAAATCATGAAATATTAATTTTATTAAGGTGTAATAAAATTATATCACACCGTCAGGCATATATAATACCAATTAAAAAAATTAATCATTGTATAATAATTTTTTTTATCATCCTATCGGCGTAAATAGCACCTTTAGGCATATATCATACCCGTAAAAAAATCATTGTATGTTAATTTTATTAACGCACAATTAGCCACAATGGCATCCAACCCATCGGCCTTGGTCCCCCAAAGCCCATGCGCGGGCTTTTGGGCTCCCGGCCAAAATAATTTTTGGCGACAAATAATTTTTGGCGCCGCCCACCCCGAAAGCCGCGAAATTATTTTGGCCGCGCCTTGCCCGTTTCCCTTGCCTACGCGACCCAAGGCCATGGGAGATTTGCCCCAAAACGCGGTCCCCAATAGGCTCATGTTACACCCCCGGGCATATACCATGCCTGTAAAAAAAAGAAATCATGGAATATTTATTTTATTAACGCCCAATCGGCACATGTCACAACCCCGGCATGTACCATGCCCGAAAAAAAATTAAATTATGGTATATTAATTTTATTAACGACCAATTGGCTATAATGGGAGCCAACCCATTGGCCTTGGTCCCCCAAAGCCCACGCAC
>JAITKA010000188.1 GCA_031278635.1 Deltaproteobacteria bacterium
CCCCGGCGCCTTTGGGCAAAAGCCCTGGTTTTGGCTAAGCGCCCGCCTGGGCAAACCTCACCGTTTGCCCAGGCGGGCGCTTTGGGGTAGAATTCACGCGTATGGACACGATCGGGAACTTTGCGTTCACGCGGGGGTTAGCCCATGCCCAGTAAGCCAAACCAGCCGGCCCTTTCCCCGGAACTGAGCCGCAGGAAAAAAATATACGAGCGCGGCCTGATTATCTTGTCGGTGCTGTCATTGGCCTTGCTCATCATCGTCCAGCGGCAGCTCCTTAACCTGGGCCCGGGTCTCACGGGCAACCAGGGCGTCATCACTTTGGTCAGCATCAACGCCTCGGTGTTCATACTGGGCCTGTTGTTGTTTTTGATTCTGAGGGGCCTGTACAGGATATTTTTCGAGCAGAGGAATTACGGCAACCTCCAGACCAAAATGGTGGTCTCGTTCATTGGGCTCTCGCTCATGCCCACGCTGGTCATATTTTATTTCTCGTATATTTTGATAGGCCAGGACCAGGAGACGTGGTTCAGCTCAAGCATACGGGACACGCTGGAGGACGCGCTGGTCCTCTCGGAGTACGCCCAGAAGCTCGACCGGGAGGTCATGGGCATCAATCTGGCCCGGCTCGCGGAAAAAGTCGCCCCCCTTGTGGGGGCGGGGGCGGGCGCCGGCGCCGGGGCTGGGGCTGGTGGGCCTGGCGCGGGCGAGCGTTTGGCCAGGGAGCTCGGGGAGCGAAGGGCGCTCCTGGGGCTTGAGACGGCGGAGTTTTACGGGCCGGGCGGGGAGCTGGTGGCCGCCTCGAACGCGGGGGAGGCCTTGGGGCCGATCGAGGCGGGGTTTTTCGCCTCGGCCGCCTGGCCGGCCGACGGGGGGGCGGTGTCATACTGGGCGGGGAAGGAGCCCGGGGAGTATGGGCGGCCGGAGCGGCTGGTGGCCAGGATAGGGGGGCCGGGGGGGACGGCGGGGTTTTTGGCCGTGAGCGACCATGACGGGACGGGCGTGGAAGCGCAGATCGAGGTCGTGCGGAAGGGGCTGGACAAGTACAAGGTGGCTTTGGGCATATCGAGGCCCTTCAGGGTGACGCAGATGACCTCGCTGGCCGGGGTCACGCTGTTGGCCGTTTTTCTGTCGATCTGGATAGGCTCGCACCTGGCCGGGTCGCTGGCCGGGCCGGTGACCGAGCTGGTCGAGGGGACGCGGAAAGTGGCCAAGGGGGACCTCGACTACGTTTTGACCCCGGTCCACAAGAGCGGGGAGATGGCCCAGCTGGTCCAGGCCTTCAACCAGATGACCTCGGAGCTGCGGCAGAGCTACAGCGAGATTGACCGCAGGCGGAGGTTCGTCGAGACGGTCTTGAAGCAGGTCTCGTCGGGGGTTTTGGTGACCGACCTCGAGCGGAACCTTGTGGACATAAACCAGGCCGGGCGGGACATGCTGGGGCTGGGCAAGCAGGCCCTGGGCCAGCCCGAGCCGGAATTCCTCTCGCCGCTTCTGGGCAAGGCCGGGGTCCCGGCCAGGAACCGCGACCGTCTGTTCCTGGAGGTCGGGGGCAAGACCTTGAGCCTCACCCTGACCAGGACCAAGCTCAGGGACGAGGACGGCAAGGCCATCGGCGATCTGGTCACCTTCGATGACATAAGCGAGCTGGAGAAGGCCCAGCGCATGGCCGCCTGGCGGGAGGTGGCCAAGCGCATCGCCCACGAGATAAAAAACCCCCTCACCCCCATCTCGCTCTCGGCCCAGCGGCTCAAGAGGCGCTTCGGGAGGCAGATCGAGTCGGAAAGCGACAGGGCCATATTCGAGGAGTGCACCTCGGTCATAGTCAGGCAGGTGGAGAACATGCGGAACCTGGTGGACGAGTTCTCCCAGTTCGCGAGGCTCCCGGAGATAAACCCCCAGCCGGCCGATTTCGTCAAGGTCATCGAGGACAGCCTGTCCCTTTTCCGGGCCGCCCACTCGGGCCTGGAGTTCACCCTGACGGTGAAAAAAGCCCCCAGGGTTTTCGCGTTCGACCCGGGGCAGATCGGGCGGGTGGTGACCAACCTCCTGGCCAACTCGGCCGCCGCCACCGACGGTCGGGGCAAGGTCGATCTGGCCATAGACGTGGACGAGCTGGCCGGGGTCAGCCTGACCGTCTCGGACAACGGCCCTGGCCTCAAGCCGGAGGTAAGGGATCGCATATTCGAGCCCTACGTGACCTCCGGCAGCGGGGAGGGCAAGGGCCTGGGGCTTTCCATAGTCAACACCATCGTGCGGGATCACGAGGGCTTCATAAGGGTGGCCGACAATAAACCCAAAGGCACCACTTTTATAGTCACCATACCCTATCGGGACTAAGAAGTCCCCGCGGGGCCCTAGCCGTGGAGGGCCCTGGCCGCGGCGCCCAGGGCCGAGTGGAGCTCGGCCGGGCGGCAGAGGGTGGGCCAGCCGATGACGAGGGTCTCGCCGACGGTTTTGGGCGGGTCGGGCGCCATGTGGCAGAGGACCGGGACCACGAAACGCCCGAGGGTCTTGGCCATGGCCTCGACCTCCGAGACTATGGCGGCGAGGGCCCCGCCCCTTAGTTTCCCGGCCGTCTTGCAGGAGATCATGAAAAGCTGGGCCCTGGAGTTGGCGGCCAGGACGTCCCTTTCGGTCAGGTGGCGGGAACTGCCGGGTATGGAGACCTCGACGCCGCAGGCGACGTCCCATTTCAGGCGCCCGAGGGAGTTCAGCGCGTCCACGGCCTTGGCCGTGAGCCTCTCGTACCAAAAGCCGCCCCTCAGCTCGGCCGAGCCGGCCGGGTCGTGGCCATGGGCGGGCCAGGAGAAGCGCCAGTCGTTCTGGGCGGGGGTTAGGCGGGAGAGCTCGTAGCCCCCCAGGGCCAGATCGCGGTGGTGGAAATTTTTGGCCTGGTCGCGCCCGAGGGCGAGGTCCATGAATTCAAGGAGCCGCCGGTAGAGGGCGTCGTCCCCCCAGCCCGGGGAGTGTTTGCCCCAGCCGTGGTCGGTCACCTGGATCTCGAGGGTAAAGTCCAGCCTGGCCTTGAGGTTCACGCCCCGCACGGGCACGGGCGGGGCCTCCCGGTCGAGGCGCCGGATGACCTCCCGCTCGATGGCCCAGGAGGGGACCCCGTGGTTCTTGGCCCAGAGGCCCAGGGCCAGCCCCTGGGGTTTGGTGCCCGGGGTCACGTTGACCACGGCCTGGGCGGCCAGGGAGGCCGGGAGGTGGGCGTGGAGGTTGGCGGCGGAATAATCGGTGGGCAGGGCCAGGACCTTTCTGAGGCCCAGCTCGCGGGCCTTGTCGCGGTAGATCCGGGCCATGTGGGAGACCCATTCGTCCTCGGGCGTGTAGACGAGCACGACCTGGGGCAGGCGGTGGGTGACTATGGCCAGAAGGGTCGCGTCGCTCATGCGGCCCATGGCCGTGACCAGGGTGGGCACGGGCTCAAGGTCCAGGGTGGGCCGTTTGATGGGCGAACGGGCCGGGCGGGGCTTGGCCGGGGCGAATATCTCGCGGAGGCTCTCCCGGGCCGATTCCGTGAGGCGGGCGGGGGACCAATCGACCCGGAAGGACTTGACGAGGCCGGGTATTTCCGACTCGTACCTGGCCACGTTCCGGGAGAGGCCCTCCAGGACGAAAATCCTGCGGCTGAAAAGGCCGTTGGTCCACCATTTGGTGCTGGCCAGGGTCTCGACGTGGCGGGCGTTGGCCAGGGCCCCTGGGCCGTCGGCCCCGTCGTTGGGGGAGATCAAGAGGAAGCTCAGGACCGAGCCCTCCCCGGACCAGACGCAATCGACGCGGTTCCCGGCCATGGTCACGTTGAACATGGCCCCCTCCGGGACGGGCACGCGGGCCTCGCGGCACAGGCCCTTTAGGTCCCATGGCGGGTCGGGATCGGGTCGGTAGTCGATTTTCTGGAGATCGAGGCATTTTTTGGCCGGGAGCCTGGCCCCCAGGGCCATGGACTCGGTGTGGACCGTGTCCCCGACCATCCGGGCGACCGAGAAGGTGGCCTCCGAGAGCTGCAGGAATATGTGGTCACGGCCCCGGAGGGCGAAGAGCCCGCCCAGGAGGGTGCGCTTGGCCCCGCCCATCATGTTTATGGCCAGGGCCCCCAGGCTCCCCTCCAGGGCCCGGTAGGTCGCCTCGACGCCCGGCAGGTCGCCCTCGCCGTCGCCGAGGCCCGAGGCCACGTCGATGCGGCGGACGGGGAGATCCGGGCTCACCTCCCGGATCAGCCCGGCTATGCCCGGGGCCCACTGGGCCGCCTGGGGCGTGACCAGCAGGACGGCCGAGAGGGGCGGGCCGAACTTCCCCAGGTAGGCCAGGTACGGGACGACGGTGCTGTTCGCCGCCTCGCCCAGAAGCGAAACGAAATGGGTTTTCCCGTAAACGACTCCCGTTGCCAAAGCCGGTCCCCGAACCTTTCACCTCACGGTGCCACCGTGGGGTGCCACCGAGAGGCTTTTGCCAATCAATCCACCAAGTTATATTCAACGTGGGGCCAAAAAACGGATCTTTGCCCCATAAATGGCCAAAAAGAGCGCTTATTTGCCTTAATATAACCAACCGGGCCGTTTTGTCAAGCCCCCCGGCGAGGCGGCGGGGCCGGGGAGCTTGATCCAGCGATATTGTTCGTATTATTATGGGAAGGCGGTATCGCGCGCGACCAAACCGATCCCAAAAACAGCCGGTTCCCCGGCCCGGCCCGAGACGGGGGCCGCGGTCCCGGGGGGCCTTAAATAACGGAGCCCCGATGGACCCCCAAAAATCCGGAGATAATTCGCCCGGGCCCCCCAAGGCGGCCATAGTCACCACCGGGAGCGAGATCATGCTCGGGCAGATGGCCGACACCAACAGCGCCTGGCTCTCGGCCTGGCTCTCGGCGAGGGGCGTGAGCGTGGTTAGGCACGTTTCGGTGGGCGACGACCTGGCCGCCCTGACGGCGGCCATAGCCGACTCCCACAGGGATCACGAGGTGACCCTGGTGACCGGCGGCCTGGGGCCGACGGAGGACGATCTGACCCGGCTGGCCGTGTCCAGGGCCCTGGGTCTCAGCCTGGGCTACCGGCCCGAACTGGCCAAGCCCATAATCGATTTCATGCTGGCCCGCGGTTTCGCCTGTTCCGACAACAACCTGCGGCAGGCCTGGCTCCCGGGCGGGAGCGTCCTGGTGGAAAACCCCTGGGGCACGGCCCCGGCCTTCGCCATACTGGGGAAGGCCCGGCTCATGCTTTTCGTCCCCGGCGTCCCCCAGGAGATGAAAAACATCGTGAACGCCTTTTTGCCGCCCAAGCTCGAGGAAACGTTCCCCACCCGGCTGGGCTACCACCGGACCACGATCCTGCGGGCATCGTCCTTGGGCGAGAGCCTGGTGGACGATCTCCTGAGCGATCTGATCCGGGGCTCGGCCAACCCGGTCATGGGCCTTCTGGCCGGGCCCTTCGAGACCAGGATACTGATAACCTCGAAGGCCAGGGACGCGGCCGAGGCCGACGCCCTTGAGGCCCCCTTGGTGGCCGAGACGATAAAACGCCTGGGCAAGTATTACGTGGGCCAGGGGGACCAGACCATGGTCACCGTTTCCTGCGGCTGGCTGAGGGAGCGATCCCTGCGCCTCGGGATAGTCGACTCCCTGACCCGGGGCTCGGCCGGGGAGCCCTTCGCGAAAAACCTGCCCCCGGAAAACGTGGCCGGTTTCCTTGCCACCGCGGAAAAGGGCATCGGGGACGGGGTGGCCTTCCTTCTCGGGGCCCCCGACGCCGATCTCGTGGCCGTCATCCAAAAGGGCCCCCCGCCCAGCCGCGACGACCCGGCGGGGCCGGAGATGTCCGTCAAGGCCAGGCTCCTGGCCAAGGGCCCGGACGGCCCCAGGGAGGTCGCCTCCGCCCAGCGCCTCGTCGGGAGGAGCGAGGCCATAGGCATCCTAAGGGCCGGGGCCCTATTGTCCCTGACCCTCTGGGACTACCTGAGGGTCCAGGGCCAAACCCCGAAGGGAGGGGCTTAAACATGAAAGCCGGATTGAGAAACGTCGCGATTTTGGCCCTCATGGCCCTCATGGCCTGGGCGGCCCCGCCCATGGCGGCCCTGGCCGCGCCGGAGGGTTTCCTGAGCGAGGCGGAGGACCCGGTCCTGGATTTTTTGCCGGCCCCGCCCGTGGACGAGAGCCCCGATTTCGCCCGGGACATAAACGTCTACTGGCGGACCAGGACCAAGCGGGACGACGACCGCTGGCTGCGGGCCTCGGCCGACGCCGACATAGCCAGGAACTGGAACGTGATCTTCAAGGATTCCTTCGGCCTGACCCTTGACAAAAAAAACACGCCCTTTACCTACGAGCTTCTGGCCAGGGCCTCCTCGGACGTCGAGGTCTCCTTTAACGAGGTCAAGGACAAATACAAAAGGCCGCGGCCTTTCGTCTACTTCAACCAGCCCTTCGGCACCACCTGCCTCCCGGCCGAGGAGGCCTCAATAAAAAACAACGGCTCCTACCCCTCGGGCCACAGCGCCTATTCCTGGCTCATGGCCCAGATCCTCTCCGAGATCTCCCCCGAGCGGCTGGACGCCATCATGGCCAGGGGCCTCGACTACGGCTTTTCCAGGGTCATCTGCGGGGTCCATTGGGTCAGCGACATCGAGGCCGGCCGCTACGTGGCCTCGGCGGTCAACGCCCGCCTCCACGGGAACTTGGGCTTCCAGGAGCTCCTGGCCAAGGCCAAGGCGGAGATCGCCCGCCTCAGGGCCACGCCGCCGGCCGAGTGACCGGCCGGGCCGGGCCGTCTTGGGCCCGGGCCAGGCCATTTCGGGCCCGGGGAAACCTTGATCGGGTGGGCCCTTTTCCTTAAAATGCTTACTACCGTGAGAAAGCGGCGTAAGCCGATTTTTTCGCCCCGCCCCCCCCGGGGCCACAAGTTCACGACGAGGTACCATCCGCCTTGGAATCGTTTGATTACGCGAGCGAGACTGGGCTTGGGGAAGAGACCAGGCCAATGGACGCCGAGCGGGCGACCGCCCTCAAGTCGGCCATGCTGCATTTCGTCGTGACCATGAAAAACATGGCCCTGTACCCGGAGACCAACAAAACCAACCTCGAGGCCATCGGCTCCCTCCACGCCTGGTTCACCGAGTACCTGGCCGCCCACAACAGCCTGGTCCTGGAGGTGACCAAGGACCAGCTCCTGACCGAGGACGGGGCGGTGGTCTACCAGGAAAAACCCACCGACCAGATAATCTCGGGCCCCCTCTTCCGGGACGGCGTCCAGGCCATCAGTTTCGAGGAGGGCCTGACGGAAAAGGAGCTCAGGACCTTCATAAACGTCCTCCTGCGGTTCCGTAACCTCGATTCCGACGAGGACGACCTGGTCGCCTCGCTCTGGGAAGCCTCCCTGAGCCACATCAGGTACGTGGTCTCCAGCGAGTACGAGCAGATAGGCCCCGAGTTCGAGCTCTCGGCCATGAAGGTGGCCAAGCCAGGGGCCAACCGGGACGTCGACGCCCCCTACAACGACCAGGGGGCCCTCGCGTCCATGGGCTCGGACGGGGCCTCCCCGGTGGCCAAGCCCATAGCCAGCCTCTTCGCCCTGGCCGAGTCGACCACGTTTTTCGGCTCCACCTCCACCGGCCAGGGCCAGGGGGCCGTGGTCAAGGGGGCCTCGGGCTCGGAGCTGGACCCGGCCGGCAAGGGCGCCCCCCCCGACGGCTCGCCCACGCCCGGCGGGGAGGTGGCCTACTCGGGGATCGACTTCGCCGGGGACGCCGACAGCAAGACCGACTCGGCCGAGACCGACGTCTCGGGCTTCAACCCCCTGGACGGCCGGCACATGGGGTCCATGGAGGAGACCTTCCGCGAGGGGGACGCCTTCTCCAAGCTGGTCGCGGCCAAAAGCGCAGCCAGGAGCGATCCCCCCGACCCCGCCGGGGACGGGGCCGGCGGCCCGGCGGGCGGCCCCAGGACCGAGGAGGGGGAAGGGGGGGACGAAAGCCTTGACATAGACATGGGCTCGGTAAGCGAGGCCTTCCAGGAGATGGGCGCCAAGGACAAGGAGATCAAGGGGGCGGCCCCCCAGTCAAGCCCCCTGAGCCTGGGGAACCTGGAGGATCGGCCCGCCGCCGATGGCCCGGAATTGGAGGAGAGGCTAAAATATTGGGGCCTTACCGGCGCCGAGGTCAAGCAGATCGGGGCCCTCCTGAAATGGGACGAGGCCAGGAACGTCTCCTACGACACGCTTGGGATCATAAACGTCCTCCTGGCCTCCGGTTTGGTGGACGAGGGCAACGTGGGCCTCCTCTCGTCCTTTCTGGCCAACGAGATCCGGGTCTCCCTCAAAAAGGTCGAGCTCAAATACCTCAATAATTTCTACCAGGGCCTGAAGGACCGGGCCGCCGCCGGGGGCCGGGTGGAGACGGCCCTTCTCCGGGACCTCCAGCGAAAGATCGACAGCTCGGAGACCCTGGGCGTCCTGGTCGACCCCGGGCCCTCCGAGGAGGCCATCTCGGTCGGTTTCGATGACCTTCGCTACTTTTTGTACCAGCTCTCCCCGGTGGGCATCCAGTCCTTCTCGACCCTCCTCCCCAAGATGGCCAACCAAAAACTCTGGGGGCTGGCGATCGAGCTCGTGGCCTACGATCTCCTCAATTCCGGGGCCAGGACCAGCGACGTGGTCTCAAGGCTCAACGACCGGGCCCTGATATACCTAATCCGCCTCCTCCAGGCCAACGTCAAGTCCCTCCCGCCCCAGCTCATAAACGGCCTGACCCGCCACAAATCGCCCGCGGTCAGGGAAACCGTGGCCAGGGCCATCCTGGAGCACGACCCGGACAATTTCCACCACGTCTGCGCCCACCTGGTCCTGGACACCGACCCAGGCGTCCTGCGGGTGGTAAGGCCGGCCCTCTCGACCAGGCGAAACCCCCTCGTGGAGAGCTATTTGTTTAATTTTCTCAGGAACTCCTACGCCACCGACCGCCGGGACGACGACCGCCTGATACTGGAGTGCTACCAAATCTACGGGAAATGCGCCTCGGCCACGGCCCTGCCGTTCCTGGAGGAGGTCCTGATGAAAAAAGACTTCAAGACTTTCCTTAGCCGCTCGGTCGACCGCCACAAGCTGGGGGCCGCCATGGCCCTTTACCTCATGCCCCCCGCCTCGGGGGCCGGCGATATCCTGAACAAGGCCAGCCGGAGCTCCTTCCGGAACGTCCGCCAGGCCCTGTCCGAGGCCAAAAATTTCATGGGCCCCTAGCCCCCCAAGGGGGGGCCAGGGGTCACGGTAAACCCCTAACCGTTTTGGGATTAGGCCATGAGTCAAGCCCCGCAAAAAAACACCGCGCCGCCGGTGGAATCCCTGGTCTCCTCCTTCCTGAGGCTGCCCCAGCTCCAGAAGATCCACCAGCCCAACAACAAGCTAGTGGTGGAGAGCCTCAAGGTCTTCAAGGAATCCCTTTTCGCCGTCTGGGAGGACTCGGTCACGGCCACCGTCCGGATCCACCGGGGCAGGCTCTACCTGAATTCCAACCGCGTCCCGGCCGGGAAGGGTTTCGCCCCCACGGTGGGTAGGCTTGAGGCCTTCCTGGAGGCGAGGAATATATTCGGCTTCAGGTTCCAGAAACCGGACGAGCTGACCGACGACACGATAGTCGAATTGTTCAGGGAACTGAACCTCTCGGCCCTGGAAAAGGAGCCGGGCGCCTACCTCGAGGAAAAGCTCCGGGAGAACTGGGCCTACCCCATAGTCGATAAGGACTTCAACATCTCCGTGGTCATGAGCGACGACGGGACCGGGACGTCGAGGCCCGTCGTCTGGAACGCCGGGGTCAGGACCCTGGCCCTCAAGGCCAAAAAATCCTACTCCAGGGCCCTGGCCGTCATAACCGGCCTGAACGAGAAACTCTCCGAGGGCCAGCCGGTCAACATAAACAAACCCCGCCGGGTCGTCCAGGACATGGTCGAGGGCCTGTTCCAGAACGAGAACCTCCTCATGAGCCTCTCGACCATCCGGGATTACGACGACTACACCTGCACCCATTCCATAAACGTGGCCATACTCTCCATGTGCCTCGGTAAGCGCATAGGCCTCAGCAAAATACAGATCATGACCCTGGGCCTGAGCGCCCTCTTCCACGACCTCGGCAAGGTCGATATCCCCGTCGAGCTAATCCGCAAGACCTCCAAGTTCACCGACGACGAGTACGCCCTGGTCAAAAACCACCCCCTCCACAGCGTCATGAGGATACTGCGCATAAACGCCGAGCACACCCTCAAAAGCAAGCTCCTCATCTCGCCCTACGAGCACCACCTGGGCGTGGACCTGGGCGGCTACCCCCGCGCCGCCAAGGCCAGCCCCATGACCCTCTACGGCCGCATCGTGGCCATAACCGACCACTACGACGCCCTCACCTCCAGCCGCTCCTACCGCCCGGTGCCCATAAGCCCCGAGCAGGCCCTGAACATCATGCTCCAGGTCTCCGGCTCCCAGCTCGACCAGATCCTCCTCAAGGTTTTCATAAACATGATCGGCATCTACCCCGTGGGGACCCTCCTCCTCCTGGACAGCCACGAGATCGGCATGGTCTCCCAGACCCTGGCCGGGGCCGACCAGGGCCGGCCCATGTGCTACATCCTGGACTTCGTGGATAACGGCCTCCAGAGGGGCGACCTGGTCGATCTGGCCGAGAGGGACGGGGACGGGAACTTCTACCGCAACATCATGCGCTGCTTCCACCCCTCGGAATTCGGCCTCAACCCCTCCGATTACCTCCTTTAGGGCCCCCCCACCGGGACCCCCGCCGGGCCCCCGCCGGGGGCCCCCGCCGGGGCCCCCCAAAAAACCCCCCCCAAAAAAAACTTAGTTAAAGCCAAGGGTTAAGATCCATCGAAAAAAACTTTAGGTTGACCTGAAAAAACGCTAAAGGTTTTCTTCGAGGATGCCGATACGATAATCGAGACAGGCGCGACGGGCGCCCCGGGCGCGCCACCGGCCTTTCCGGGACGGGGAAACCCCGGCCGCGGAAGGGCCGGGGCTTATCAGGCAAGGGCCGGGCCAAGCCCCAGGCCCCACAACCCAGCAGTCAGACGATACTTTTTTCGGTGAAGCCCATGAAAATAATAACCTTCAAGCCTCCCCTATCCAAAGTCCCCATCCGGGACGCCAAGCCCCAAAAGCCCGGCGAGTGCCTCGACTTCGAGAACCTCATTACCATGCGGCCCAAAGACCCCGCCAAGGGGGCCCCCAAGCCCCTCGGGTCGGTGGATAAAATATCGACCGAGAATCGCCTCGCCTCCCAGGGGGCGACGATCGAGGACGTCGGCCTGGCCGGGAGCCTCCTGAACGCCCTGGTCGGCCAGATCAAGGCCAGCCAGCCGGGGGCCCTCGAAAACGTCCACAACCTGGAGGGCATTTTGTATTACTACCAACTCTGAGCGATTCCCGTTTCCCGTCCCCCCGTTTCGCGGTATAATATGTCCCTAAGGGCCGCGTCCGCCGATTTTCGCCACCAAAGCCCCCAAAACAAACCCCACCCCCAACCCGGCGCCACCAAAGGGCCAGCCGCCGCCAAAGGAGAAAACCCATGAGCGACAATGCGAGTTCGGCCGAGCTGGCCGTGGCCAAAGCCATGGCCAATTCCAAAATGGCCTCGGCCACCGATCGCCACCTGGGCGCGCTCCGCCACGAGGTCTCAAGGGACATCGACGACCAAAACCAGTTCATCCAGGAAAAAAACATGCGCGAGGCCGCCAACATGGAAATCGGCCGCTCCCGCAACCTAAGCCGGGTCGTCTGACCGACCGGCCCCGGTCGCGAAAAATTCCCGAATTCGCGTGGCGACGGTAATCGGGGGGGGGAGAAAAAAAGGGCCCAGGCGGTCGCCTGGGCCCTCGGGGGAACCGTGCGGGGGATTGGGGGCGGTAAGATTGCCCGTTTTGCGCCCGTTACCTGACCCTTTCCACCTTCAGGACCAAATCGCCCCTCACGCAGGCGGGCGGCTCGGGCGACCACGACTGAATTTTCTTTAAGGTCAGCCTAATCCTCGTCCCAGGCCTAAGCCCCTGGGTCTCTTCCTCGCCCCCCAGGAAATCAACCACCTGCCCGTTGTCCAGCTTAAGGAACAGGTGGCAAAAGTCGCCGCAGTCCGTGGAAACGAAAGCCCCTTCCACCGGGTCGGCCGGGCCTTCCGATTCCGGGCAATTCTCCTCGGTCTCATCCGCGTAATCGCCCTGGGCGACGAGGATGGCCCCTTCCGTGGGGGACTGTCCCGTGGGGGAATCGGCCCGCGCGCTTATCGTAAAAATTAGGGAAATGAGGGCAAAAACGCCCATAACGGTCAGCGAAATCACCACCGGCTTTAATAATCCCATGTCAAACACCCCTTTGCGTCTAATGGAGTTACCTAATTCTTTCTACCTTTACCACCAAGTTTTCAGTCACGCAATCGGCGGGCTCGACCGACCAAAACCGAACCCTCTGCGAGGAAACCATGACCCTCGCCCCAGGCTCAAGCCCCTCGGTTTCCCCCTGCCCGCCCACGAACTCGGCCTCCCGGCCATCGTCCAGCTTAACGTAAACGTGGCAATGGTCCCCGCACTCGGTCGAGAGGTAATCGCCCTCCACCGTCTCGGTCAGCCCCTCCGGGCCGGAACATTCCGCCCCGGCCCTGACCGTAAAAACGAGGGAAACGAGGGTAACGATGCCTATGATAGGCAGCCAAACCACCACCGGTTTTAATACCCTCACGACCAATCCCTCCCTTTGGCCTACCAGGATTACCTAACCCTGTCCACCTTCACGATCAAGTCATCCCTCACGCATGCGGGCGGCTCGACCGACCAAGACTGAATCCTGTTCAACGTCAGCCTAACCCTGGTCCCCGGCCTAAGCCCCTCGGTCTCTTCCTCCCCGCCCAAAAAGTCAACCTCCCGGCCATCGTCCAGCCTAAGCATGACGTGGCAATAGTCGCCGCAGTCGGTGGAGAGGTAAACGCCTTCCACCGGGTCAATGGGCGCCTCCGTGTTCGGGCAATTCTCCTCGGTGTCCGCCTGGGCGACGAGAACGGGCCGTTCCATGCCGGAATCGGCCCATACGCTTACCCCAAAAACGAGGGAAAAGACTGTCAGTAGGCCGATAATGGGTAGCGAGATAACCACCAGTTTCAATAATTTCATGCGAAATCCCCTTTAAAAAAATTAATTAACGATAAGTTAATTTTAAACAGAAGCGATATTGTATAAAAAAATTATCCCGTGAAAGTTTAGGCAAATTTGATCCACCGTGGCGCTTAATATTTTCCATGCGGCGGCATCGAAAATCCCTCCCCTTCGCCAGCCCTGGAGGGTCCCGCCATGGGCATGCCCGTGGCCACCCAGGCCCTTCCGGTTTTTGATTTCCAACCGTATCGTTCGGAAGCCGGTCCGGGGAATGTCAAGGTCGGAGCGATGTCCATGTATACCACAAAATCATCGCGCTTTGCCCAACAATTTCACGTGGGTCCCGAAAGTCCCCCGCTGTGGGGGTTTTTGCGGATATTGGGTGGCATGGTGAGTTATTCGCTCCCCGGGGCCCGGGCTGACTTTCCCCCCCGGGCGTCAAGGTACCGTGCCCTTTGGGCGAGGCTTTGGCCCGTAAGTTGGAATTGTCAAGGGCAATTAAGCGCAGCCCGTTGGGTATGAATGGCGATACCGGGAAAACGGCGGCCCTGGGTCATTTAAAACCAAGCCGTGGCCATGCCGTTGGCAAGGGTGGGTTTTTTTATCGGGGGGTGCGGGATACGGACGGGGAGGGTTTGGGGCACCGGCGTAAGGATTGGCCACGGGGGCCACGCCGCCGCCCGCTTTATGGCGGCCATCGGCAAGATCCAGCCCAACGGCCAGGGCTCACGACCTCCCGGTCCCGGGAGCGGACGATCGTTGGCCGGATGGGGCCGCCATCCATGGCAAAGGAAGGGCAAGGCCGGGCTATATCCGCGGGGGGCATTTTCCCTGGTCGATGGCCACGATCCCCGTGACCACGGAATGGCCACGTTAAGGGATGGCTTTTTGAGGCGTATTGTCCGCGCCTCGCTTGCCCGCCCGCCTTTGGGCAGTGAATGTACCTTGCGCCAAGATGAATTTGGCCCAGGTGGCCGAAAATTCACCCAGCCCGGTTTATCCCGCCGAAAACGGGACCGGGCGGGGGAGTCTCGGCGCCGGACGGATTGTTTTTACGGCTAAAGGTCAGCGGCAAGGCGGTTTACCTCATCCAGGGAAAGGTCTGTCGTTTCAGCGACTTTGGCATGGGACATTTTGCCTAGGAGAAGGTTTTTGGCGATTTTCACTGCCTGTTCGCGTTTCCCGATCTCCTTTCCGGATTCCATGGCCTCGGCTTCCCTTGATGCCATATCCAAGCGTTTTTTGTCCATCGCTTCAGCGATCGCGCGGGCGGTATCGTCTGCGCTCAGTTTCTCGATAAAGGCCCAAGCCTCGCCTATGGCAGGATTTTTTTCAGCTGGCATTTTAAAATCCTCCTTTTTCCTGGCCTTGAGGTATAGCGCCCAGGTGGATAATGGAGTCCCCCTAGGCTCCCATGAAATTATAAGATGTTAAAAAAATACTTAATTGAGTATATTAAATATTTTGTTATAAAAGTAAGTAAAAAAGCATATTGCAATATGGTTACTTGATAATAGGCTCAACATCCATATATTTATATAGTTCTAACTGCTTTTTAGTTATCTCATTGTAATGATAACTACCATTTACATAGTCAAATCTACTAATAACATCAAGTTCGTCAAAAAGGGTTTCTATAGAATAATTATTATATAAACCATGTTCTTTCATATGCTTATGTACGTATAAAATAAAACATAAGCCTATATACTGAATAAAAACTTGACCCTCTAAATTTTGGAAAGAATGAATACCTGTTCTCCTCAGATTTAATCTGTTTTTTAAATTATCAAATGACTTTTCTATAACATCTTTATTTCTATATTTTGTTAAAACTTCTTCACTATCAATTTTTATATTAGACAATAAAGAAAAGTATCCAAATTTTCTTGTATCATCTTCAATTGCAACTTTATTATAATCTATAGAAAAAAGACCATTACTCTCATTATAATTAATCTTGCAATATTTATTTATAATATCTGTAATTTTAGCTGACTTTATATC
>JAITKA010000189.1 GCA_031278635.1 Deltaproteobacteria bacterium
TCGTCCTGGCCGAGCGCGGCGCCGCCGTCGATCCCGGGGCCCTCGTCGAGGACTCCATACTTTTGGCCGGATCCAGGGTCGCCGGCGGCGCCACGGTGAAAAACGCCATCGTGGCCGGCCAAGTCCCGGCCGGCATGGCCGTGACCGGCGGCGTGTATATCTGAGGTTTTATCCATCGGCCCCTAAAACGTTTTAGCGTCAATTGAACGAATGAATCTTGGCCAATTTTGTTAATGCGCATATTTGCGTCATGCGTTTTCGTGACACCAAGTTCCTGTCAACGGCTGTCAACTTATTCACTCAATATATGCCATCCATTCATGGCATCACCGCCGGCCACTTAATCGGGCCCCCCATGCCTCCTTCGGCCTTAAACCGTAACTTTGTAGCCCTTAATGATTCTTTGTCTCAACCAATAATTTTTTATGGGCTATTTTATACTTGCGATGCCAATCTTTTAGCCTCAAATTACCGCTTGGCCAACCCCGCCCAAGGCGACGAAATTATTCCAATTATTCGCGATATCGCGCCTTCCTTCGAAAACCATGCTGAAACCGGGTGGTTTGACCCTCTATTTACCGAGTTTTCGGCGGCCTTGGCCAAAATTTTTCGCGATTGGCCCTCGACGGAACGACCAAACTACTATATAATGGCGCTTGTGTTATGATTCTTTGTTCGATAGATTTTGCTTGTGGTTAACTACGCTTGATCGTGACAAACTTAGGCTAACTTTAGCGTGGCCCAAAAGCCGACCGGCCCCCTGGCCCGTTTCCCATAATTTTGCGCCCATTGGCGCGATTGATTTCAACGTATATGCCCCTTTCGCGGCTTTCGGGTCCCGGTCCCGATAAGCCAAGGATGCCATGAACCCCCAAGGATTTAACCGAACCGAGGCCGACGCCGTCCTGTGGGCCCAAAAGTTTCTGGGCGAGGCCGGCCTCGCCGCCGAGCCGCTCCCGGGCGAGGCCTCGGGCAGGCGTTACCTGCGGCTCGTGGGCCCTTTCGGCACGGCCGTTCTCATGATAGGCCCGGATCTGGCCGAAAACCGCAAATGGCGCGACCTGGGGCTACGCCTGGCCGGGGCGGGCCTCGCCGTCCCCAAAATAACGGGCTTTGACGACTCGGGCCATTTTTTCCTGATGGAGGACCTGGGTTCCGTCCGCCTCGACACGCTTGCCGGCGGGCCCCCAGGGACACCGGAATCGTTGGGCCTCATGGCGGCTTACGTGGCCACGGCCGAGGCCCTGGCCGAGTGGCATGAGCGGGCCCTGGCCGCGGTGGGGGATTTATGGGACCTTAACCCGCCCTACGAGCCCCGCTCGATAAAAACCCTTGAGTGGGATTATTTCATAGCCGGCCTAATGCTGCTGGATTTACCCCTGACCATACGCGACGATATCGAGGTCGAGGCCGAAAGGCTTTGCCGGGCCGTGGCTTTCGAGGGCAAGCGCAAGGTCTTGATCCACCGGGACTTCCAAAGCCGGAACGTGATGGTCACGCCCGGCGGGCCCATGATCCTTGACTGGCAAGGGGCCAGGCTCGGCCCGGCCACCTACGATCTGGGGAGCCTTTTGTGGGATCCCTACGCGCGCCTGGGCGCGGAGGCCCAGGGCCGGTGCCTGGAGGCCTATCTGAGGGCCCGTGACCTGCCGGACCCCTCGGGGCGGTTTTGGGACGATCTGTGCCTCTCCAGCCTCATGAGGCTCATGCAGGCCACGGGGGCCTATGCCAAGCTCTCCAGGGTTGACGGCATCGCCTCGTACGCGGCCTACGCCTTGCCGGCCGTGACCAGGATGTCAGAGATAGCCAATTTTCTTGGCCCCATGGAGTACCCCATGATTTACGAGCTTATCGGGGACGCCTTGGCGGCCCTAAGGGACAGGCCATGAAAGCCGTCATCGCTTTGGTCGGGCGCCCCAACGTGGGCAAATCCTCGCTGTTCAACCGCTTGCTCAAGCGCTCGGCGGCCCTGGTCGACGATCGGCCCGGGGTGACGAGGGATCGCCATTACGCCCCGCTGACCGTGGAGGACAGGGAGGCGCTTTTGGTCGATACGGGCGGTTTCGACTTTTCCGACCTCGACCCCCTGGCCGGGCCCATAACCGAACAGATCCGGGCGGCCCTCCATGAGTGCGACCTGGCCGTGCTGGTGACCGACGGGCAGCTGGGCCTCCATCCACAGGACGCCGAGCTGGCCAAGATCCTGAGGCAGTCGGGCCGGCCCTCGGCCCTGGCCGTGAATAAAATCGACCACGCCGCGGCCGTCCCCTCGGCCATGGAATTCCACGCCCTGGGCCTCACGCCGGTCGTGCCCGTCTCCGCCGCCCACGGGCTGGGCCTGGCCGACCTAAGGGAGGTCCTCTACGGCGCCATGACCCCCGTCCCGCCGGAGGAGGGGGAGGGGGCGCCCGGGGCCCCCAGGATAGCCGTCATCGGCCGCCCCAACGCCGGGAAATCATCCCTCATAAACCGCCTCCTGGGGGAGGATCGCCTCGTGGTCGACCAAAGGCCCGGGACGACCAGGGACGCCATAGACGTGGGGCTCACTTACGGCGACAAGCCTTACGTTTTGGTGGACACGGCCGGGGTGAGGCGGAAGGGCAAGGTCTCCGAGAAACTCGAGAAACTCTCCGTCATGCGGGCCATAGCCGGGATCGAGAACTCGGACGTGGCCATTTTGGTCATCGACTCCCTTGAGGGCCTGGCCGAGCAGGACGCCCACATAGCCGGCTACGCCCACGAAAGGGGCCGCCCCCTGATCGTCCTCCTGAATAAATGGGACGCGGTGAAAAACCGCCTGGAGGTCAGGAAAAACATCCGCCGCGAGATGGACCTGAAGATGGGTTTCCTGGAAAAGGCCCCGGTCCTGAGCGGCTCGGCCCTTTCCGGCTCAAACCTGGGCAAACTGTTTCCCCTGATCGACAGGATAATGGCCCAGTATTGCTTCAGGGCCCAGACGGCCGAGGTCAACAAGGTCCTGGAGGAGGCGGTCATGGCCCATTCCCCGCCCCAGGTGGGCTCGGTCAGGCTCAAGTTCTATTACGCCACCCAGGCCTCGGCCAAGCCGCCGACCTTCGTGGTCTTCGCCAACCGCCCCGATTCCGTGCACTTTTCCTACCAGAGATTTTTGGCCAACAGGATGCGCAAGGCCTTTGGCCTGGAACTGGTGCCGGTCAAGCTCCACGTCCGCCCCCGCCACGAGGAGCGCCCCCGCCGCGGCCAGGGCGCCCCGGCGGCCAAAAAACCGGCGGCCAAAAAACCGGCCCCCAAACCCAAAAAATAGCCGATCGCCGATCGCCGATCGGCCCCGCGAAAACCCCTGGTTTTTTTAACCCCAACCCATGGCTTAGGGCCCCCCTACCGGGCCCCCCAATGGCTAAACCGATTCGGAGGTGGCGTTTTGGGCACCAACGGTAACACGGCCTTTAAGTTTTTGATCGCCGCCGCGGTGGCCTTGGCCTTTTTCCTGGCCCCAACGGCCCCCGGCCCGGCCTGGGCCCAGGACCCCGCGGCCGAGGCCGCCCCGGAAGGGGAGGGCGAGGCCCCCGGCGAGGCCGCTGACGTGGCCACCGAAGGGGCCACCGATGAGGCCACGGAGCCCGTGGCCACCCCGGGGCCCGGGGCCGAGCCGGTCTCGTACCCGGTCCTGGCCCCGGCCGACGGCAAGCCCACCCTGGTCATGGCCGTCCCCGGCTCGGGCCACTGGGCGAGCTTCGGGGCCGACGCGGTTTTGGGGGCCGAGCTGGCCCTAAAAAACATCGGCGCCGGGTTCGAGCTTAAGACCGTGGACGAGGCCGCCCCGGACTTCGCCGGCCGCCTCAGGAGCCTGGGCTTCCCGGTGGCCGTCATGGGCCACCTCTACGAGTCCAGCCTGGCCATGGGGGCGCCGTATTACTCCAGGGCCGGGGCCCCGGTCCTGCTCACCTACATCGAGAGCCCCCAAACCGCCGAGCTGGGGCCCTCCTTCGTGAGGCTCCTGCCCGACCCGGCCTCCCAGGGCCGCCGGCTGGCCAAGGAGGTGCCAAGGTCCGGCAACAGGATAAAACAGGTCTACGTCCTGGAGGGCCCCGAGCCGGCCCAGCGGGAACTGGCCGAGGCCTTCAGGGAGTCCCTGATAAACCCCCAGGCCCCGGCCCCGACCAAGGCCAACCCCAAGCCCTCCAAGCCCAGGGCCATGAAAGCCTCAAACGTCAACACCGTCCCCATAAACGGCCCCGAGGACCTGAAGGTCCTTTTGGACCTCAAGGGCAACCCCAAGGACTGGGTGCTGGTGGCCCTCCCGCCCAGGCTGGCCCTGCGGGCCGCCCCCATCCTCGCCTCGAGCGGCTTTAAGCGGGCCACGTTCCTCATGCCCACCTCCCTGGCCCTCCGGGAAATAGGGGCCTCGTACCTGGCCGTGGACATCAAGAACGCCCAGGTGGCCTTGCCCCTGGATTTCGGGACCGGGAAAAACCTCAACAAGGCCCTCATCGATTTCAGGCGCCGTTTCGTCCAATACCACCGCCGCGAGCCCAGCTGGGCCGCCGTCATGGCCTACGACGCGGCCACCCTGGCCAGCCTCGCCGCCTCCAACGACGGCGGGGCCTTGCCCTTCCTGGGGGACGCCGGGATGGTCCACGTCGGGGTGGCCGGGCGCATGACCCTCAGCGAGGACGGCTGGCCTATCTCCACGGTCAGGCTCGATCCCGGCCGCCTCCACTGGCTGCCCTAGGCCAAGGGCCCAGGGCCGAGCCCCAAGGAGCGTCGGGCCATGGACGGGAACGAAAGCCGCGCCACCGGGTGGATAATCCACCTGGACCTGGACGCCTTCTACGCCTCGGTCGAGGTCCTCGATAACCCGGCCTTGAAGGGCCTCCCGGTCATAGTCGGCGGGACCGGCCCCAGGAGCGTGGTTTCCACCTGCTCCTACGAGGCCAGGGCCCGCGGGGTGCGCTCGGGCATGCCCTCGGCCGAGGCCCACAGGCTCTGCCCGGCCGGGGTTTTCCTGGGCGTCCGCATGTGGCGCTACAAGGAAATGTCCCGGATGGTGATGGACATATTCGCCCGGTACACACCCCTGGTCGAGCCCCTGGCCCTGGACGAGGCCTTCCTGGACGTGACCGGCTCGATCAGGCTTTTCGGCCCGGCCCCGGGGATCGCCGAGCGCATCCGCCGGGAGGTGTTCCAGGAGACCGGCCTGACCATCAGCGCCGGCGTCTCGACGGTCAAGCACATAGCCAAGATCGCCTCGGGCCACAAAAAACCCAACGGGCTCACCGTCGTCGAGGCCGGGCGCGAGCTCGAGTTCCTGAGGCCACTGGATATAGGGAAACTCTGGGGGGTGGGCAAGGTCACCGAGAAGGCCTTCCGCTCCATGGGCATAACGACCATAGGCCAGCTGGCCGATCTCCCCGGTGACGCGGTCCTCTCCCGTTTCGGCCAGAACGGCCTGCACATGTGGCAACTGGCCCGGGCCATCGACCCCAGGGAGGTCGAGCCGGAAAGGGAGGCCAAAAGCCTGGGCAACGAGGAAACCTACGCCGAGGACGTCTCGGGCCCCGAGAACGTGAGCCGGGAACTCCTGGCCCTGGCCGTCAAGGTGGCCGCCCGCCTGCGGGCCGAAAACCTCCGGGCCCAGACCGTGACCGTCAAGGCCCGCGACTCCAGGTTCAAGACCGTGACCAGATCCAAGTCCCTGGCCTCGCCCGTCTCCGACCACGGCGACCTCCACCGCCTGGCCCTGGAACTTTTCCCCCGCGAGATGAAAGGCCCCTTTCGCCTTCTGGGCCTTTCGACCTCCAAGCTTTCCCCCGCCCGGCCCCCGGGCGCCCCGGCCGACCTGTTCGAGGCCTCCGGCCTCAAGGCCCCCGCCGCCAAGGCCAAACTCTCCGAGGCCATGGACGCCATAAACGATCGCTTTGGCCCCGGCCGGCTCAAGCCGGCCACCCTCCTGGACCGCCCGGCCCGCCCCAAACCCGCCGCGCCCGGCGAGACCCCCGACGACCCGGCGACCCCGCCGGCCCCCGGGAAATCCCGTCCCCGCTAGAACCCGCGGCCCCCTGGGCCCCCGCTACCAGGCCGCGAAAACCGAGATTCCCTTTTCAAACCAACGAGATACCTGGGGTTGAGAGATGGCGTCCGCGAACGTAACCCCATCGGGCCAAAGGCTAGCCTAGGGACGGATCTTTCCGGCAAGGGCGCCCAAAAGTCACCCTTAAGTAAAATAAACGACATATTATATTTCATTAACGATAAGCTTACGGATTCGCTAAATACATCTTTGACGTGAAAGCCCGGGGAACCATCGATTGAGTCGTTAACCGAATATGAGCGTCGTTTAACCCACGATATAAGGGAGGTCAAGGATAAGATTTTAGAGATAAATGGCGTTATTTTGTCTAACCTGGATGAACGCCATTTATTAAGTCGCTATAAAAAATTTTATAAAAAAGATAATATAAAATTAAGAACCAACAAAAAGCTACAAGTATCCATACTCACGAAATCAGGCAAGTTAGATCTAGCCCGATATGTTTTAAGGCCACTAAGCAAGAATGATTATGACTTATTAAGTAGAAAAATTAGTCAAGTTTCTATCCTTCATATGGATAAATGGATTGTGATACACAAATTTAGTCATCAAATCACTCCATTGGCTATGCTTGACATCGCCTTTTGGGCCTCGAAAGAACCATCCTACAGAGCGACGGCTCATACGATTAAAAAAATCCTGGACATAGACACTTCGCATGAAACCGTCAGGATGGTTACGGATGCCGTTGGTAAATTCGCCTACGGGAACGAACCGCATAAGGCCAGTCCCATAATTGAAAATCATTAACAAGACCAACTTAAATATTTTAAAAATTACACAATTAATATACTATATTTACAAACAGACAGCATGATATTATTTCTTCGTAACGATAACTAAACCTATAATATTATTAACCATTAATCAAACGATTACGCTTCTCCATGGCATGAAAATCAACTCGGGTTGGTTTTTTCTTCCACTGATATGGAAAAAGTCTACCCCTAACAAGATTTACGTAACAACATAACCACCCATAATGCTTTAAAAATTACCAATAACGCCTTAAATCGGCAATATTCATTCAACAATGAGCCAAATAATCAACTGTCCAATAATCATCTGGGCAATTACCGATTGCCAAAGAAAGAGTACGTTAACCATATTGGAGCTCCCGATATTTTTGCAAAACTTTTGCTTGCCACGGCCATAAAAAACGGGTATGGACACCATAAAACCACTGTTCTATTAACCGATGGCGCATCCCCCAATCGTAATATGATGCTTAAATATTTTAAAGAGGCTATTTAAATATTAAATTTTTACCATCTACAATTTACTATATCTAATTTTTACAATAATATATTTTAATAATCAATTTTCAAAATATATATCATGGATTACCCATGCAAAAAATTTATTTTTAGCAAGCCAAACAAAAAAAATTATCATAGAAAGGTAATCGATGTAAAAACAAATCCCTGATAACAGCTTGAATTTTTACACCTATCTAACCAATAATATTCTCAATTTAGACTACGCCAAGTATATTGATTTATTTCTATTTATTGGAACAAACCATATCGACCTTTATAATAAACGTTTTACACAAAATAGCCAACATAAAACGGGAATGAATTTCCAAAAGATATCTCACAACATTTACTATTTTTAAACGATAAAATAAATACTGATTTATTGATTAACGAAATCGCAACTTAATTTTTTAGCCTATTGTGACAATAAATTATAATAATTAGTATTTAAATATTTTGTCACGTATATAAAGATACAGCTAATTTAATATTAATTAATTATTATAATTGGTTATTGTATTTTAATATTTTATCGTATATATAAAGATAGTGTCGACTGAATAAAAATTATTTGTCATATGACGCTACTATTTTATTGACCACTTCGCCATTTAATCAAAGCAAAGGGGGCGGCGGTAAAACCGTTCTTTAATTTTCTAACGTCGTTATTGCTTTCTTGACCACTTCGGCCTATTATCAAAGAAAAGGGTCGGGGGTAAAACCGTTCTTTAATTATCGAACGTCGTAATTGCTTTCTTGACCACTTCAGCATTTAATCAAAGTAAACCCAATCCTGATTAGGAGAGTAAAGATGAAGTACTACGAGCGACTATTGGAAATGGGGTATTTCACGCACGACGATGTCGTCTCCTTAACCGGAAACTACAACACGGCTGGATCGCTTTTGACCAGTTATCAACAAAAGGGCTACATACAGAAAGTCCGGCGCAATCTCTACATTGCCATAAACCTTGCTGACGGATGGCCAGCCGTTAGCAAATTTCAAATCGCCGGAAGAATCACGCCAACCGCCTATGTCTCCTATCATGCTGCCTTTGATTATTACGGCCTTGCCAATCAGGTGTCGTACCATGTGCAGGTTTCCTCGGAAACGCCTTTTGATTCGTTCTATTTTGACGATATCTTCTACAACTATATCGCATCGCACATAAAAATCGGCGTGATCACGGATAGAAGAGGAGTCCGCGTCACAGGAATTGAACGCACGGTAGTGGACGGAATCAACGATATAAAGAGAGTCATGGGCTTGGAAGAACTGCTACGATGCCTGCAGTTAGTCGAATCCGTATGCGAGGAGACCCTGCTGGCCTGCCTAGCGGCTTATGGGAAGCAGGCGCTATACCAAAAAACCGGGTATATCCTGCGATACTTTCAGAGCGACTGGAATCTTAGCGAAAGCTTTTTCGCCGAGTGCGCCTCGTATATCAACAAAAGTACCAGATATCTGACCGAGAGCCGCGAGGGAATTTACCACCCCGAGTGGCGGTTGGTGGCTCCGGCCGATCTGTCGGAAGTAACGAGAAAGTTTGGCTATGAAATTACCGAATATATTTAATTTGCCGTTTACTTAGACGCTGAGTATAGAGAATTCTATCTTACGAGAAACGTTTTCGACAATTTATTGCGATTTAAGACTAGATTAATTGCTTAAAATAAACTAGATACTCCTATGAAAATAGACTATTTACTATTTGACGGAATATGAAAAAATACTCGTCACCGCTTACCCTCGGCAAGAACCAACCATTGAACCCCGACAACGGAACGGGCATTTGGAAAAGGGATACGTGAGATGAAATGACTAGATGGCCTATTTTTAACTATCTTGCATTGTGATTTCTTTTTTGGCTTCAACGGTAATTAATTAAACCGAGAAACCCGCCAGGGGAATCAAGATGAAATACTATAAGCGACTAGCGGAAAAGCAGTGTTTTACCCGCGAAGAGGTGGTCGCCCTTACCGGGAACTACAACACGGCTGGATCGGTTCTGAAAAATTATCAGAAAAAAGGCTACGTCCGACAAGTCCGGCGCAATCTTTACGTTATGATAAACCTTGCCGACCGTCAGCCAGTCGCGAGTAAATTCCTAATAGCCGGAAGAATCACGCCGACTGCCTATGTGTCCCATCATTCGGCCTTTGAGTATTATGGCTGTGCCAATCAGGTGTCGTCCCAGGTGGAGGTTTCCTCGGAAACGCCTTTCGTTTCGTTCAGTTTTGCCGGCAACACCTTCACCTATATTGCCTCACGCATACAAGACGGCGTAATCACGAATTGGTGGGACATCCGAATCACCGACATTGAGCGCGCCGTAGTAGACGGTATCAACGATTTCGAGAAAGTCATGGGCTTGGAAGAATTGTTGCGATGCCTGCTGAGGGTGGTATCCGTGCGTGAGGGCAAACTGCTGGGCTGTCTCGCCGCGTACGGAAAACAGGCCCTATACCAAAAAGCCGGGTACATTTTGCGACACTTCAAGGGAAAGTGGAATCTGAGTGACGACTTTTTCAGTGAGTGCGCCGCGCGTATTGGCAAAAGTACTCGATACTTGACCAAGAACCACGAGGGAAACTACGACGCCAAGTGGCAGCTTGTGGCCCCGGCTGACCTGATGGGAATAACGAGCAAAATGGATTGTGAAAATGCTGAGTTACGATAAGTCTAAGCATACCAACGCACCGGTTCGGGCGACAGCGGTTTTAATCGGCAAGGCGCGTAGAGGATAATTAAGGCCAAACGATTAGAACGCCCACGCCAGATGGCTACAAGCGTTATAACATACTTGCTATCTCAGACGACTTCAATATATCATATGTTGAACTCGATTTTTATATATTTTTTTAAGCATTATTTTTTAAAAAATCTGTTATAATAATATAAAAAATTTTTTAAATAATAAATATTCAACTTTAACTACTTATCATGCCTAATTATTTGTAAAATTTATTAATATTTAATTATGGCATATAATAAAATTAAAAAAATATAAAAATTAAATTTAATTATATGTTTTATTTATTTAGCAATAATTAGTTGTCCAATAATAAGTCTATGTAACAAAATCTTTTGTGATACGGTTATAATAAATTTTTCTATAGTATTTTACTTGCGTGATTTATATTTATAGCGCCATATTTATACGATAATTTCCTAAGCCTTATTTTAATATTTGTTAGCTTGATAAAAAATTTTTTTAGAAGTATGTTATGCGTAATGCTATAATATAAATTATTTTCTAAATAAAACATCTGAAAAAATTTATATTTTATAAAATTAAAACAAAATCCATGTAATTAATTTAATTTTTTTTGTTGCCCATACTTTATGTCTTAATATTTTCCATATCAGGCAAGTTCGGCCTCCATAATTTAAGTTCGAACGTAAAGTCCCATTTATTAGCCACCGGGCCCCAGGTCAGTTTGACACTATCCGTGCAAATATGTTAAACCTAGCTTACGAGTATACCGATGGCCGGGTTGGCGCCCTCGATCGGATTTCCGCCTGGGCAGCGACCCATGTTCGCGGGTTTAAGCCGTCGGGACCGCTTGCCTTTCGCTTAAACCCACGGTGTTAGGGATGTTTTGGGCTTTTGGAAAATTAAAAAGTTCTAAGCCTTGTGGGGTTACCGGCCGGCTAAATCCCGATGGGGAGCCAAAACCCCGTGCCCTGGACAAGCCGGTCAAGTTAACCGCTTAAAATCAGTAACCATTTTATCCATGCGTAAATCGCGGTATTCGCCCAAGGGGGAAATTTAGCTATAATCTACCAGGTGTTATAGTAAACGTTGAATCGTTTAACGCCTGGCTTGGTTATGGCCGATTTACGCGGAACGGCTTAATGGGGGAAGTTCGGTGACCAGGTTCAAAGATCTCGTCGTCATCCTCTTATGGCTGGCAGCGCTTGGTTTTTTGGCGGCGGGCCCGCTCCATGCCCAGACCGGCCAGCCGGGCGGCAGCCAAGCCGGGCCCTTGGCCGGCCCTGGCGGGGAGGGGACCGGGCCGGGTTCGGGAAACGATCCCCTCGGCCAGGCGGTGCCCGTCCCCCAACCCGATCCCATCGTCTTGCCGGGGGTTGAGGGCCCGTTTTATCCCACCCTGGCCCCCAATGGCCTTCAGGGTTACGCCAATGCCGCGGGGATTTTGGTCATTAACGGGATTTTTCTGGCGGCCAACCCTTTCCTGCCGGACGGGACGGCCTGGGTCAATTTCGAGAACGCCTTCGGGAAGATAGACACCCAGGGCCGATGGGTCAAAGAGCCCAGGCTAAAGTTTCTTAGGGTCTCGGAATTTTACCCCAACGGCCTGGCGGAGGCCCAGGCCGAGGACGGTAGGTTCGGTTTCATCGACGCCGAGGGCGAGTGGGCCATACCGCCGACCTTCAAGCGGACCCGGGGCTTTGACACCGAGGGCTTGGCCCCGGTCATGGGCATGGACTCGCTGTGGGGGTTCATCGACTCCAAGGGCAACCAGGTCATAGAGGCCCGGTATTCGGACGCCCGCCATTTCGCCCCCAACGGTTTGGCCCTGGTCAAGGGCCAGGACGGCCTCTTCGGCTTCCTGGACAGGGAGGGCCGGATGGCCATCGAGCCCCGTTTTACCGAGGCCCGGCCTTTCGCGGCCCACGGCTTGGCCCCGGTCAAGCCGGTCGGCCAGGAATATTTCGGCTTGATCGACCAAAACGGCGACATGGTAGTCGAGCCAAAATACTCCAGGGCCGCCGGGCCCTCCTCCAACGACCTGTTGGCCCTGGCCGACAAGGATGGCCTGTGGGGCTTTACCGACCTTTCAGGGAACTTCGTCATAGGCCCCAAGTACAAAAGGGTCGGCCCGTTCGGGACCAACGGCCTGGCCAGGTTCAGGCTCGAGGACGGCTCCATGGGGCTACTGAACGAGCTGGATCAGTGGGTTTTGGAACCCTTGTACCTGTTTTTGGGCGATTTTACCGTCAGGGGCAAGCCGACGGAATACACCCCGGCCCATTCGAAGGAAGGCCTATGGGGCTTGATCAATCAAAGCGGCGAGTGGGAAGTCTTGCCGGGGTACGCCTTTTGCACCTACCGCCTGGACGGCCTGGTCGAGACCAGGGAGCATGACAGCGAGAGGTGGGGCTATTACAACCTCGAAGGCCAACCCAGGGTACCCTTTGGCTACGACCGTTCCGGGGAGCTGGGCGCCCAGGGCCAAAAGCTTTACGGCCACCGCTAGGGGCGGCCCCGGGGCCCGGCGGGGGGGCGACCCCGGCCGGATGGTAAACCAACCCTTTCCAAGGAGAGCGAAGTGCCCATATTGGTCACCGGCGGGGCCGGTTTTATCGGTACCAATTTCATCCGTTCCTGGCTGGCCAATGGCGGCGGCAAGGTCATAAACCTGGACAAACTCACCTACGCGGGGAACGCTGCCAACCTGAGCGACCTCCCCGGCGACTCGTACCGGCTGGTGGTCGGGGACATAGGCGACGGCGATTTGGTCAGGGGGCTGTTGGCGGAACACAAGCCCCGGGCGGTCGTGAATTTCGCCGCCGAGTCCCACGTGGACCGCTCGATAGACAGCCCCCACGAGTTCATAAACACCAACGTCGTGGGGACCTTTCGCCTCCTGGAGGCGGTAAGGGCTTACGCGGCGGGCCTCCCGGGGGGCGGGTCCGGCGATTTCCGTTTCCTCCACGTTTCCACCGACGAGGTCTACGGCTCCCTTTCGCCCGACGAGGCCCCCTTCACCGAAACCACCCCATACGCCCCGAATAGCCCGTATTCGGCCTCAAAGGCCTCCTCCGACCATTTCGTCAGGGCTTACCACCATACCTACGGTCTCCCCGTTCTGACCACCAACTGCTCCAATAATTACGGGCCCTACCAGTTCCCGGAAAAACTTATCCCGCTGATGATATTAAACGCCCTGAACGGCAAGCCCTTGCCCGTCTACGGCGACGGCCGCCAGGTCCGCGACTGGCTACACGTCTCCGACCATGCCCGGGCCTTGCGTTTGGTGCTGGAAAAGGGTAAAGTCGGCTCGACTTACAATGTAGGCGGGCGGGCCGAGATGGCCAACATCGATGTCGTGAAAACCATCTGCGCCCTCGTGGACGAGCTGGCCCCCAACCCACGGATTGGGCCCAGGGAATCGCTTATCGCCCACGTGACCGATCGCCTTGGCCATGATCGCAGGTATGCCATAAATCCCTCAAAGATTTCCGGGGAACTTGGTTTTGAACCCCTTTATGACTTTACCTCAGGGCTTAGGGATACCGTTAAGTGGTATTTAGATAATCAAAAATGGATCGAAAGCCTACAAAAGGTCACTTGATACCTGACGCCTGCCACGATCGCCTTGAATTTCCCGGCCGGCCGACCGGCCGTCTTTCGCCCCGCCACGGGGGCCTTAAACGGCCCCCGATAATCGCTACCGTAGAGGAAACCCTGACATGGCCCAGAGAAAAGGCATAATATTGGCCGGCGGGACCGGCAGCAGGCTTCACCCGGCCACGTTGGTCGTCTCGAAGCAGCTTTTGCCGGTTTTTGACAAGCCGATGATATATTACCCCTTAACCACCCTGATGATGAGCGGCCTAAGGGAAATCCTCGTCATCTCGACCCCCCAGGACCTGCCGAACTACAAGCACCTTCTGGGCGACGGCCAGAGGCTGGGCCTTGAGCTTCGGTACGCCGAGCAACCGAGCCCGGACGGCCTGGCCCAGGCCTTGATCATCGCCGAGGGTTTTTTGGAGGGCGGCCCCTCCTGCCTGATTTTGGGGGACAATATTTTCTTCGGCCATGAGCTTCAGCAAAAACTGGTCGAGGCCAACGCGAGGCAAGGGCCTGGGGCCACAGTCTTCGCCTACCACGTGCACGATCCCCAGCGCTACGGGGTGGTGGCTTTCGACAAGGACCTCAAGGCCGTCGACATCCAGGAAAAGCCGTCCGAGCCCCGCTCAAACTACGCCGTGACCGGTTTGTATTACTACGACGAACGGGCCCCCAGGCTGGCCAAGGAGCTAAAGCCCTCCCGCCGGGGCGAGCTGGAGATAACCGACCTCAACCGCAAGTACCTCGACCTCGGCCAGCTCGATGTCACGCTATTGGGCCGGGGCTTCGCCTGGCTCGACACCGGCACCCACGAGACGCTCCTGGACGCCGGGCAGTTCATCCAGACGATCGAGACCAGGCAGGGCATGAAGGTGGCCTGCCCCGAGGAAGTGGCCTGGCGTAACGGCTGGATAGACGACGGCCACCTTGCGACCCTGGCCGAGCCCCTGAAAAACAGCTACGGCCAATACCTCAAACGCCTTTTGTCCTCGAAGGGCTAAAGCCCGGGGGTTGCCCCCTGGGAACCCCCTAACGCTTCCCCTGGACGCGCAGCCGGTGAGGGTCCAAGCCCTCGAGGCCGAGCAGATAGACTTTTCGCTCGATGCCCGCGCCATAGCCGGTCAGCCCGCCATTCGAGCCCACGACCCGGTGGCAAGGGATGACTATGGATATGGGGTTGCGGCCCACCGCCCCGCCGACCGCCCGGGCCGCCGAGGCTTTCCCCCCGGTCCTCGCCGCAACCACCCTCGCGATGTCGCCGTAACTGACGACCTCCCCGAATGGTATGTCGAGCAGGGCGTTCCACACCGCCATGCGAAACGCGCTCCCCTGCATGGCTATCGCCGGCCGGAAGGACCCCGGCCTCTCCCCGGCGAAATAAGCCCTGAGCCATTCGAGGGTGGCGGCCAGCGTGTTCGAGCCGCCCGCCTTGGCCGGCCCCCCGGGCAGGTTGGCCCCGCCATGGTATTTCTGTCCCACGAACCACAGGCTGACGAGGTATTCGTCCTCGCAGGCTATGGCCAGATCGCCGATCGGCGATCGGAACGTCGCCTCGTAACGCATATAATCCCCCCTGAGAGTCCAAAAGGTTGCTAGTGGCCATGCCGCGCCACGGGATGGATGG
>JAITKA010000005.1 GCA_031278635.1 Deltaproteobacteria bacterium
TCCGAGATTCCGGCCCATTTCAATCGGCCAGGCAATCACTGCCCCGGCCATCGGTCCTGGCCGCCTCCCGAACCATCGTCTTTCCCGCTTTTCCAGAGCCGCAAAAATCCCATGGAATAGCCCTTCCCTTGGTTTGGCTGCCTAGCCGGTTAGGCTGTGTGTTATGACCAAGGATAGAAGGGCACAAGCGCTTTAATGATCCTTACCGCCTGTTTTCCGGCCGGTACCTGATCTCGTGAATAAGTGGTACCTGATCTCGCGAATAAATGGTGGCCAAAACAAGGCGTGAACGGGAAGTTTTTTTATGGTAAAGGAACATACTAAGGCGCAAAAATAATTAATTTATGATAAATTAGATCGCTAATCAAAAACATAATCTTTTGACTTTGGGCAAGGTTTCCGGGGATTATTCCCACGGTTTTTAGACATTTTAAATAGCCTATAGCAGGTTGGTATTTTGTGATATTTCTGAATTTTTTTGATAATTATATTGATAATGCCTACTTTGTTTCGATTCTGTAGTAGTCGGAGGGAATTTTCTCTCATTTTCCCATTGACAGTCATCTGCTCTCGTGTTAAGCTTTTGTGAAATTTGCAATTTCCCCTTTTTCACGACGAGCTGACCTCGCTTCGGA
This sequence comes from Deltaproteobacteria bacterium, assembly GCA_031278635.1. GTDB lineage: Bacteria > Desulfobacterota > Desulfarculia > Adiutricales > Adiutricaceae > JAIRNQ01. Next base: position 636 of record JAITKA010000005.1, read on the forward strand.
TATAATAATTTAATTGTATCTATCAACGACTATTTGGCCAGATATTGTCCTCCCATAGTCGGCCAATATAAATTTCGTAGTTCTCAGTATTCTAAATTTAATTTAATATATATGCTTAGAGAAGTTAAATGTCATATAAGATATTATTTTGCCTATTAACAACTTTTTTGGTATTAATACATGCAAGTTCATTGGTGGCTAGTCCCGATGAAATTTCGGAAAAGACGGCCGAGCAATCCCAAGCCATAAGCCCGGAAGTTTTGTTCACGACCTTGTTGGTTAACGCCGAGAAAGGTCAGCCTCAAGATATGATAAATGTTGGATATTTGTATGAAAGGGGTATAGGGGTCACCAAAAATTTTACCAAGGCGTTGCGTTGGTATGAAAAAGCCGCCCAAGCCGGTGAGCCTGAAGGTTACCATCGACTGGGCCTTTGTTATGAATCCGGTTTGGGTACCGCCGTCGATCTGGCCAAGGCCGTTGACGATTTTCAGAAAGCCTCCGAAATGGGTTCGATTTCGGCCAAATATAAGCTAGCCTCTTATTATCTTTTAGGCACTTACTTACCCAAAGACGAAACAAAAGGTATGGCTTTGCTCATCAATGCCGCTGAGGGCGGGAATTCCAACGCCGCGAACGAGTTGGCCGCCGTTTATTTAAAAGGCCTTTTCGGTCAAAAGGCCGATCCAGTCAAGGCCAATGAATGGTTTACCAAAAGCGCCGAGGCGGGCAATCTCCAAGGGATCAAAAACCTGGCCGTCATGCTCAAAGACGGTCTGGGGGCCAAAGAACCTTCCCCGACCGAGGCACTGCGCTGGTATTTGGTCCTATGGAAGGCCGGGGACAATAGTCCCGCCCTCAATAAAATGATTTCCGACTTGCGCGAAGGGATAAGCGAAAAACAAGCCAATCAAGCGGATCTGGACGCCGAAAAATGGCTCAAGGCAAGCCGGGAACGCTTGGTGCGATGATGAAAATTGATGGCCATGCGAAAACCACAAATTTATAAAATATCAAATAAATAGCGATTATTTTTTACAAATTCATCAATAAAGACCATTCACTGCCAATTTTTATTGGCTTTCTATGTTTTCTTGCCTTAATATATTTTAATCAAAATTCTTCTGAGGCAAAAACGTAAATTTCTATTATTGATTCATTGTTTTTAAATATTTTATAATATATCATTTGTAGAGGCTAACATGTATCAATCTAAAACCCCAATCACTGAAAATAATCCGGAAGGACGGCGTCATAGGCCAAACGGATCTGGCCAGGCTTTTCTGGCTCCAAGGTGGATCAACCTCCTAAGTTTCCCGTTGGCCGCTATTTTGGCTCTCTCATTTTTGAGTAACGCCTTTGCCGCCGACACCATTCACACGGAAGAATATTATTCAAACATAACTTCCGAGGAATTGAGGGAATTGGGCGGCCCGCTTGGTTATATACTTGCCGATGACGCTTACACCATGAATCTTACCGGCTATGGCGTTACGGTTGGAATTATTGAAGGGGGATTTTTAGAAGATAAAAATGATCATATTGACTTCAAAGATAAGTCTTCTGCCAATCAATCAGGTGATTATTATGTCTATTTACTTCGTAGTCAAGTTGATGAAGATGATTTGACACATGGAATGAATGTGGCAGGCATCATCGGGGCGGCAAAAAATGACGTCGGTATGCATGGAGTAGCCTATAATTCGACTTTATATAGTGTAGGGATAGGCAGTGAACCAGTAACTGATGGATTAATCGACCTTGCCTTCTCGAAAATTAAAGAAAATAAGAATATATCAATACTTAATCTGAGCTATGGTCCATCAAAAAGTAATTTAATTGAGAATAAACCTACCGTAGCAGATATTGTTTTCATGAATGGATTTAACGATCTCATAACTAGTAATGATGTTTTGATAGTTACATCCGCTGGAAATGATGGCCGGCTATCTCCAGATTATTCTTCTAGTATGCTTGCTGTCATTAATGGAACGACTTTATATCGATACGGTGCTACACATAATAATGTTCATGATGTTATCATAGATCCTCTTTATATGCGATTGTCAAATTATCCTCAAACATTTATTGATGCTGGCCTTAATTTTGATCAGGGTTCTGTTTTATCATATGGGGAAAAATGGAAATATAATCTATTGTCCATTAGCGCCTTTAATCCCCGATACGAACCTACAAGCATATCATTTCTGGCGCCTATGACTAACCTTGGCAACGGAATGGCAGCTTCAACCTTACTGGCACCGGGTATGTTTATCTATGGTCCCGATTATTCAGAAAATTCAATTCAAGAATATTCTATTATGGGTGGGACCTCACAAGCGGCTCCCCATGTTAGCGGTGTCGCCGCCTTGGTTAAAGAAGCCTTTCCTTATTTAGGGGGCAAACAAATTGGTGATGTCTTACTCTCGACAGCCACAAAACTTTCATCGCTTGATCAATTACCACGTTTTATATTATTACAAGAAACAACACTTGATGAAGAACAAGAAGAAGTTGAAAAAATTGTAGCTTATACATATGTTAGTAATAGTTTTAGTAGTGTCCTTTTTAATATTTATGAAGAAAATGAAATTGCAATATATATTGATGAATATAAATCTTATTATGGTTATATACTAGATTCTTCATTTAAAAGTGACATTAAAAAGGCTATGGATGATATTAGAATACTATCAGATGAAGCTTACATAAGCCTTTTCGGGCAGGGAATCGTTAACGCTGGAGCGGCCATACGGGGTCAGACCGTTCTTGACGCCAATCGTTTGATGGAAGGCGAAGTTTACATCCCCGCCAACTCCGTGGCAACGACGGCGCTTTACACGTTCGATCTTGGTTCGTATGACAGTTATTGGGGCCGGAGCATCGGTCAAGTCGTCAACACGACCTCGTCCAGCGCTTTGTATAATCTGCCGGTTGGTTTTCAGAAACTGGGGGTCGGTACGTTAACTTTAATGGGAAAAAACAAGTACCTTGGTGAAACCATTATAAAAGATGGCACCTTACGTCTGGCCAAAGGGGCTGAAATTTCGGGCCGAGTGGTGGTTGGCAGTCAAGGCACTTTGGCGGGGTTAGGGACCGTGTTTGTTGGTGCCCAAGGGTTAAATACCACCGAATCGAACATAGTCACGGGCACGCTATCCGTGGGAGGCGTTGATGCCACGGATTATGGGATAATGTCCTTTTACGGCGGTTTGGTCTTGGAAAGCACCGCTAAGGTTAATTTTGACCTTGGCTCCTTCTCTACGTCGATAACGCCGGTAGCCGGTACTCACTACGACAGCATCAGCATACTCTCGGGGTCCCTGGTTCTTGATGGTTCGTTGTACATAAACGTCGCCCAATCCGGTGTTTACACCCTATTTGACTACTCCTCAGGAAGCTATTTAGGAAACATTAACCAAGATTACACCTTGTCGGATCTTAATATGACCGGTTGGTCCGGAACCTTGACAAATGATCCCATCTTGAAGCAAATTTTGCTAAGCGTGTCCAACGAAACGGGCCAAGTCACCCGCGTTTGGCAGGGCACGGGCGAGAACTCAAATTGGGACGTTAATGAGGGTAAGTGGACGGACAGCCAAGCCTTCGTGAACCAAAAAGGTAATGTTTTATCTTTTAAAGGTGTTGGAGAGGAAATTCGTCAAAAAGATCATTTTGAATTTGATACTTTAATATTCGATGCTACAGAATATGTAATTTGGTCAAATTATTACGCTTTAATAGCAAATCTAGCAGAAACCTCTACCAGTGCGACCATTATCGTAACGGGCGATAATGCCGCATACATCAACTCTGACTTGTATAGTTACGATATTCCTTTGATTAAATCGGGGGATGGTCTCCTAGTTATAGGCAGTGGAAGAGCCGAACATCTAGGTCAAACGACAGTTCAAAAAGGGACGTTAGTTTCTTTAGGCAGTCCTGGGGCTTTTTCTAATGGTATAATTGTAGAGGAAGGCGCCACTTTAGCAGGCGGGAATGTTATCCATGGACCAGCCGTAATCAAAGGAATTCTCGCTCCCGGGACTCAGGTAATGCATGAAGGCAGTATATACGCCGAATTTTACTTCCATAACGGGCTGACCCTAACCAGCACTGCCGTGTTAAAGTTGGATCTGGGGACAGACTCGTTGCGGGGGGATACCTATGACACCATAAACGTCAGCAGAGGTAATTTTGTTATCGCCGGAAGCCTTAACGTAAACGCCTCCTCGGCGGGCACCTATAGGATTTTTGATTACGATACGGCGACTTACACTGGCGATATTTTAACCGATTTTTCTTCCACCAACTATGTTCTCGATGGCGTTAACGTTACCGGAACACTATATAATGATCCCATCGGCCATTATATTACGCTCACGCTAGCTCAATCATCACAAAGTGCTTATATTTGGAAAGGAACGGGCGTGAACGCAAGCTGGGGCTATTCTGATCAAGATGTTTTAGAGGGTAGATGGGAACATACTACTGGTCCTTCTTTTGAAGAATTAGGTAGTGTGATAACTTTTATCGATACGGGAGAAGAAATTACATTTAAGGATAATTTATATTTCAATACCTTATTTTTTAACGCCGATAAATATACAATTAAAATGGATAGCAATAAAAGATTTATACCTGATTCATATAGTAAGATAAATGTATGTGAAGGTTGTACGGCTACATTATATACTAATGGATCTTATGGAAAAAATGGAGATAATATTGAAATAACAAAGGTTGGATTTGGGACATTAATTTTAGAAGGCTCCCATTATGGTCAAAACGATAATTTATTGTATAAAATAAACAATGGAACATTGATTACCAAGGGTGAATTCGATGGTTCCATTGAAGTGAGCGCTGGCGCCACCTTGCGAAACAGCAAGTTTCAACAGACTATAAAGTCGGTGAGTGGTTCTGGAACTTTAATTAGTGATTCTAGTACTACACTTAAAGTCTCGACGCTTAATTTTTTAGGAACACTCAGTGGTAATGGCACACTTGAAATAAACCAACAAGCAAATTTAGTCGATGCAAATAACTTATTAACTGGATATACATATTTAAAAAGCGCCACTTTGACGGCAAACGCAAAAGGTTTAAGTGGAAACATTATTCTTGACGATTATTCAAGCATTATTTTAAATCAAGGATATAGTGATACCCTTGATGTGGATATCGCTTATGGGAAATTTTATAAAACAGGTCCTGGTGAATTAGTTTTTACAGGTTCTAGAGGGGGTACCGGCGAGACGCATATACAAGAAGGTATTTTAAGACTCCAAGATGGATCCATAAATGGGGGAAACGTATACGTTGGAATCAATAATTCTTCGTCCAATACCCCCGGTTTGGCTGGTTGGGGCACCGTTCACTACGAAACCACGGTTGAAACCCTTCTTTACGTTGGAACCAATGCTGCTAGCGGTGGTAAACTCTTAACATTCGATGACCTTACGTTAAAAGCTCAATCAAATACCTATTTTGATTTAAACGACTTGGGTACCGCTGGAGAGGACTATAACTCGGCCAGGGTTCTTGGGACATTTAAGGTTAACGGTAATCTCCATATAAATGCGAAAAAAACAGGTTTTTATACTTTATTTAGTGACATGTACTCAGTTAACTATCGCATAGACAGTCTTTATGATACTTTTCAAAGTGTTGAAGCCAAAGTTCTAGACAATATAGTCAATTATTATTTTAACGAATCTAATAATAGTATTAATATAATATTAACCGATAAAGATCTTACCAAGCGTGTTTGGACAGGTACTGGTCAAACGTATTCCAATGTAAGTTGGTCTAATACCGAAGGAAGATGGGAATTTTATCCTCAATGGGTTGAACATCCAAATATGGAACTTGTTTTTAACGGGTTAGGAGAAACAATTAGAGTTTATGGAGCAAAAAACTTTGAAAAAATAACTTTTTCTTCTGATGGATATTATTTAACCGGCGACAATTTGCAAAATTTCTGGAAAAATTCCGACGGACATCAATCTAAAATTGACGTGGCCAGTAACATGACCGCGGTCATTTTAAACGACATAAACCTTTGGGATAACGCTTTCATAAAGGGCGGCCAAGGCACTCTGGTCGTAAAAAATATTAACGCCGGCCGTTCCGGTTTCATTTCTATCCAAGACGGCGTCCTTATGGTTCAAGATGGAACTTTGAGGGCGCCATTCGTGTCCTCAAGTTTTGGCTCCACCTTGGCCGGGAGCGGAATCATTGACGGTTATGGCAATTTCACGACCGGCGGCAAGGTGTCTCCAGGGGGTTCCGATCCTTCCGATTACGGGCGTCTCACTTTCACTTCCGGTTTGGTCGTCAAATACCTGGAATTCGATTTGGGTAATCCCCTAACGGCAGGGGTAACCTACGACTCGATTTCGGTTACCGGTGGTAGTTTGAATCTGGACTCTTCCACGCTTTTTACCCTAAACGCCTTGTCCACTGGGACTTATACCCTTTTCGATTACACTGGTGCCACCTTCTCCGGAACCATCGATTTTGGCGAAGTGCCGGCCAGCGTTTCTCTAAACGGTTCCAACGCATCGGTTGTCTTTGAACATGACGAGCTTTTGAAAATCATAACCGCTACCTTCGCCCCTCAGTCGTCCTCCCGCTCTTGGCTTGGCGAGGGAAGACAGAACACGCCCTGGACCAGTGACTCAGGTCATTGGACTGATGGCCAAGACTGGACCAATGATCCTGGCAATATTTTGAGCTTTGTCGGGGAAGGTGACAATATCTATTCTGATGGGTCTAAACATTTTGAGTCCCTTTCCTTTCAGGCGGATTCTTTCAAAATAAACGGGGGGTCTCTGGAAATAAATCCCCTAACCGGTGACGTGGGTTCGGTCTACGTCGCGTCCGGCTATAAGGCTACAATCTCATCCCCGATCACGGGGGTCGATAAAATCCTGGAAAAGCAGGGAACGGGCACCCTGATTCTCGGATATATCGAAGGAAATCATTCCTATAGCGGAGGCACCGTCGTCAAATCCGGAACCCTACGGCTCGATGAGGTCAATTTACCGTACGGGAATTTCACGTTAAGCCCCGGGGCCACGCTGTCGGGGGTCGGAACCATCGCGGGTCCGGCCACGATCGAAGGTATCCTTTCACCCGGTAACGAGGAAGAGAAATCGTACTACCTTAATTTCGGTTCTGGGCTGACCTTGACAGGTTCGGCCACGGTCATTTTCGATTTGGAAAGTGCGGGAAACCCGGGGTACCGCTCTGACCTGATCAAAATCACCTCCGGTGATTTGATTCTGGCCGGAAACTTAGTGGTGAGGGCGGATTCCTCAGGTTCGTACCAGTTATTCAATTACGGTGGCGCTAACTATTCTGGCAACATTGACAACGCTTTTTCCTCCATTGTCGCTACGTTGAACGGTTCCTCCATCACCGGGATCTTGGCCAATAACCCCGTGGATTCCATTATCACCTATACCATTGCCGCAACCGACCAAACCGCCAAGACTTGGGAAGGAGATGGCAGCGGCGGTACTTGGGGTTACGGTTCCAACGGTTGGAACGACGGAACTTCCGGGGAAGGTGATACTTCGGGACTCGTGGTCACTTTCTCAGGGACGGGGGAGACGATAACGGTCGTTGCTTCCGGCGCCGAGAATGATTCCATGAACTTCGATACCCTCACGTTTTTGTCAGACGATTTTACACTTACCGGTGACAAATTGGAAATCGACCCGAGTTATGGCTCAAACGACGTGGGGGTTATCAGCGTTGGACAGTCATTGACAACGACCATCGAAAACACCATCGTGGGTGTGGGAAAAACCCTGCGGAAGGTCGGCGGAGGAGAACTCGTACTGACCGGACCGAACGAGTACGATGGCGGGACTGTCGTGGCGGCGGGAACTTTGAGGGGCGATACGGGCAGTCTGTCCGGGGAAATCGTAAACGACGGTGTTCTCGTTTTTAATCAAGGGGACGCGGGTGACTTCGATGGAGTTTTGATGGGCTCCGGCACCGTGACCAAAGAAGGTAGCGGGGATCTGGTTCTCACCCAAGCAAACTCACACCAGGGAACGACCGTCATAGAGTCCGGGCGGATAGTCGCCGCCGCTGACAACGCCTTGGGGTCCGGTTCCTATTCCGTAAGTGAGTCGGCGGGCTTGGCCTTACAAGGCACTTCCCAAACCGTAAGCGGCGTTTCCGGCCAAGGCTCGATAGATCTCGGAACCGGAAGCCTCGAGGTGGCTACGGCCAGCGGTAATGATTACACTTACGGGGGTGGGATTTCTGGCTTGGGCGCCCTCATCAAAACGGGGCAAGGCACCTTGACCCTGACCGGTGAAAACGGCTACGCTGGCGGAACGAAAGTCTCGGGGGGTGTCTTAGCCGGTGACACCGCTTCCCTGCGAGGCGACATCGTCAACGACGCCCAGGTGGTATTTTATCAAGAAGACGACGACTCTTACGACGGTCTAATGTCCGGCGAGGGAGCGCTAATCAAAAACGACCAAGGCGTTTTGACCTTGACGCAACGGAATACTTTCCATGGGGATAGCCAGGTCGCCGCCGGAACGCTTAAGGCTGGAACCGAAGGCGCATTGGGCTCCGGCTTTTACGAAGTAAGCGAAGCGGCCACGCTTGATCTGAACGATTTCGATCAAACCCTGTCGGGTCTTTTTGGCTCGGGCCAGATAAGTCTTGGTAACGCCACTCTTACGGTAAACGGTGACGAAAGCTCATATTTTGTGGGTTCCATCGACGGTGCCGGCTCTTTGGTTAAAGAAGGCGAGGGCATCTTCGTTTTCTTTGGTCAAAATTCCTACGAAGGGGGGACAACCGTCTCGGAAGGCGCGTTGGTTGGAAATTCGCTCAGCCTATCCGGGGACATCACCAATAACGCGACGCTTACGTTCAGTCAAGAAACCGAAGGTGTATTTGATGGGACCCTGGACGGTAGCGGGGTGTTGAAAAAAATCGGCTCCGGTAAACTGCTTCTCGATAATTTAGCCGATACCATGGGCTCGGTTTTGGTGGAAGCGGGATCCCTTATAGTTGGATCAAGTGAGTCTAATTCAAGCGCCAAATTGTCCGCCGACTCGGTTGAAGTCGGCGAGGGGGCTCTCCTGGGTGGTCATGGAACCATTGAGGCCGATGTCTTTATCTTAAGCGGAGCGATGTTCGCGCCTGGGAATTCCTACGGCACAAGCCAAGTCGATGGGGATCTTCGTTTTGAGGCTGGCGGGTACTATGACGTCGAGGTAAATCCGCAAGACCAATCCGTAAGGGACAAGACCGTGGTCAGTGGCACGGCCTACCTAAACGGTGCCATTCTTAGGCATATTGACACCGGGGGAACGGCTGAAGATTATCTGAACAAACAATGGAGCATCTTGGAAGCCGGTACCATTGACGGGCAATTCTCCGAGGCGGTCTCCACTTTGGCCTTTTTGAACCCCACCCCCGAATATACCGCTACCAAAGTCACGCTTTCTTTCGAGCTAAGACCCGTCTTCTCGGATACGGTGACCACCCAAAACCAAAAAGGCGTGGCCTCAAGCATAGAATCTCTCCCTGCGGGCAGCGAGCTGTTCGAAAGGGTGGTGACCACGGCTAACATCGATAACGTTGAGGCCATGATGGATCAACTTTCGGGCGAGGTTTTCAGCTCTCTCCACTCAGTTATCAATCAAATTAGCTCATTGATTACCCAAAGCGTAGTCAATCACGTGGCCAATTTTAGCCATGTAGCCGCCATGTCAAACTACGCCCCGGCTTCAGGGGAAAGAGTCACGAGTCATAGCCTGTGGGTTTCCCTTGGTGGCTCATACAGCGTCTTGAATGGCACCGACGAAGCCGGCAAAGTATTCATAAGTGGCGCTGAGTTCTCCGGCGGCTACGATCTCAATCTGGCCAATGGCTGGTTGGCCGGTTTGGTTTTACATTTTAACGACAAGAAACTTCGGGTTGATGATCGTTCGTCGGAAGTAGACGCCAACAGCTTCGGAACCTCGCTCTATTTTGGTCGAAATTTCGATCTTGACCGGGGAAGCTTCCGCCTTTTACTTGGCGGGAATTGGACCAGGCATAATATCAACAGCGAACGTCGTATCACCCTCCCAGACGTTCAGACTCTCAAGGCGTCGTTTAAAGCAGACTCATACCAAGTCTTTTTGGAGGCTTCATATGCGGCCTATCTTTCCTGGGGCGGGGTCGTGGAGCCCTTCGCTTCATTTGGCTGGACCGATTTCCACGTGGACGGATTCCGGGAGACCGGCGGCTATGCGGCTTTGACCTCCAGCTCGGAGCGTAAGGACAATACCTTCTCGAATGTGGGTTTACGTGTGTCGGCCCCATTGGGGGAGCGTTTCTCCATGGACGCCAGTCTGGGCTGGAGCCATCAATTCGAGAACTCGGATCAAAAAAAGTACCTGGCTTTTACCGAAGGGGGGAATCGCTTTTCCGTTAACGGTGTCTCTTTCAGCCGCGATGAACTGGAAGTTGGACTCCGGGGAAACGTCAAGGTCAACGACAACTGGAAACTGGGCTTGCAATACAACGGTGATTTCGGAAACAACGGGCAAAACCATTCTGGCTCCCTGGTCGTCACCTCCACCTGGTAAACCTCCCCGCCGCTCGAACGAAAGGGCTTCTTCGCTAAGGCGAAGAAGCCCTTTGCCGTTTTCAAATAATCATATGGCGAATAATTATACTAATACAGGAACGATGAGAAGAATACCCATCCATGCATTATCGGGTATGGTTATAAAACAAATTTCTTTCGCAACAAGATAAATTTACATAGTAATAGATAGATTATCTGTACTAGTATCCTTGAATTTATATTTCTCAATATGAAGCATGATCAGTATAAATTCTTCATAATGCATAAAGTTCCCTTAAAAGCGTCCAGTTCAACATTCACGGTTTTATCTATTGTCCAAATAAATTAAGCCATCTGTCTTCTGAGTGAGCGGCACTTGCGTTAAGCATGACTTCATATAGGCTCGTCAACATAAGGCTTACAGCCTGCCTCTCATCGCTGTCAGCTTTCCCGAGATATGAGACAAAATATGGCGGTATTGAAGTTTGATCCCCTTATCGTTACCAAAATATGGAACACTAAGGTTCTCGTTTTTATCCATGAACTATATAAACAGTATCTTCAGACCAATTTCATAATCCACCGTAACGGCCATGTTACCTCTGGACGCAACCGCTTCGTGTTGGCGTTTCAAAGTGGCCAGCATATGATACCCGTTAACGACGATGGAATGGAATGGTAATGGCATCTTCGGAAATAGAGTGATGCCTTTGCTGAGTCCATCGAAGGTTAGAGTCGAAGGTTAGAGTCGAAGGTTAAAGTCGAAGGTTAGAGTCTATAATCGACCTCCCGCTTGATTTGTGGCTCGGCGATAAGCCAGCAATTTCAAGGCATAATGAATCGCGCAGACATAAACGCCCATAATCGCCAAGTTGCCGGTGAATAAGAGAACGACTGGCCTGTCTGGGGGCCAGAAGTCGAAGGAATAACCAAGGAACAGTTTAGCGCCCATGTTCCGGTCGAAAGAAGCGTACACGCCGTAAATGACTATCAATGCGGCAACAATTCGAATAATGATAGTCCAAATAGGTCGCTTTCGGGCACAAGGCGTAATTTTTTGGGTCGCGGCCATTATCATTTCCCAGCGCATACCGAGGTGCAGGGATATCAGGATCAGGCCCCAATACGCGGCTAGGGTATGCGTCTGCCTGATAGCCATGCCCCCGTTGAACCCCATGAAGGCAAAGACTGTCCTGGAGAGCAATACCCCGGTGATTAGCAACGTTGCCATCGCGGTCAAAAGAAGAAGATTGATGGCCACGTTCATCATTCGCCTGAAATTGCGCGTAGCCTTGAAAGGGGTCCTATACCAGCGCCGGTTAAAGGCGTTATGGACGACGAGCAGGACGAAAACGCTAACCCCGATCCATTCATGGGGCGCATCTCCCGTAACCCGGTAAGCCATCGCGAACGGGAGAAGCGCCGTCATGCATAAGTCGATAGCCAGCCTGACGTTCAGACCCAAAGGCATTTTGCGACTTACTTTCCTAGACCGATTTTGTTAAGCCAAGCGGTTATGTCGCTATTTAACGACCTCCCGCCGGTGTAATGGACCGAAAGAGCCTCAAGAATCTTGGAATTCGGACTGAGTTTTGCGATCGCCGCGACGCTTTGCCCAAGGAGCCCTCCCCCGTGACTGCAAAAAGGAACGACGGTTTTACCGGTAAAATCGTAACTCTCCAAAAAAGTGGCTACGGGCATTGGGATTGAGGCCCACCAGTTGGGGTACCCGATGAAAATCACGTCGTATTGCCCCATGTTCTCGACCCGATTTTTGAGCGGTGGCCTGGCTTGGTCGCGCTGGCCCCGCAGCGCCTCATCAAGGACAGTGTTGTAGTTAGTGGAGTATGCCCGCGAGGGTACAATCTCGAAAATATCCCCACCGGTTTGTTGTTGAATTTGCTGGGCTATTCCACGGGTATTGCCGCTCCACGAGAAATAGGCCACGAGAATTTTCGAGTTTTCAGCCTGAGCCGCTTTCACTAACCCAGCTATCGAAAAAAATAAAGTTGCGAATAATATCAAGGCCATTTTCATCATTTTTCCCTTTACAAAAAAAAGTTTATTTGGCGTTTCGGGCCAGCCGAAAGCCGATATTAAAAACGCCGTTTACTGGCGGCATGGGGGAGCGATACGCTGAACGCACGTGCTTGGGGAAGTCGTTCCAACCTCCGCCCCGGACGACGCGATACGTACCAGTCTCTGGGCCGGAGGGCGCGGTCTGTGCCCCCACGGCGTAGGCGCCATACCAGTCCCAGCACCATTCCCCCACGTTACCGTGCATGTCGAACAAACCCAGCGGGTTGGGGCTGTAGCTGTTCACCGGCGCCGTTTTTCCTATGTAGCTTCCGATAACGCGCCCGCTTGAGTCATTGTCGTAGCCGTAATGGTTGTAGAAATTGGCCTGCCTTTCCGTGATGGTTTTTCCCGTATTGAAAGGCGTCGTCGTTCCCGCCCGGCAGGCGTACTCCCATTCCGCCTCAGTCGGCAGGCGGTAGCCGTCGGCGTCGCGGTTCCAGGTGACCGTTTCGCCATCAATCGTATAAACGGGCTTGAATCCCTCATGCTCGCTCCGGATATTGCAATACCTCACGGCGTCAAACCACGTCACGTTTTCCACCGGAAGGTCTTCCCCTTTGGTGGCGCTGGGGTTGTTTCCCATAAGGGCCGCGTATTCACGCTGGGTTACCTCGGAGGGGGCGAGATAAAAATCCCCCACCGTCACCGGGCGCTGGGTCTCGTCTTGCCCTCGCTCTGGTTCTTCCCCGGGGCTTCCCATTGAGAAGGTACCGCCTTTGACCAGGACAAAACCTTTCGGCGTCTGGGCGTAGGCTGTCCCGGCATGGAGATATGCAGCAAACAGTAATAAAAGTAGCAGTGATTTATAGATCATCATATAAATTTACCCTCCTTTGGAAATTTTGGTTTCGCTATTTGATGCATATTTTTATTTGGCTTTTTTATTGCTTTTTCGCATCATATTAGCGTAAATTATCGTAATCCTCGTTTGTTACCGGTTCTATCCACTCGTTTGTCGCACCCTCAGCCGGTACCTCAATCGAGAGATGCGAGAACCAACGGTCCGCCGCCGCGCCGTGCCAGTGTCTCACCTCGGGCTTAATGTTTACCGCATCCCCTGGTCGCAGCTCGCGAGCTTTATCGTTAAATTCCTGATAGTACCCTCTGCCCCCTGTCACAAGAAGAATTTGTCCACCTTTGTGGTGGATATGCCACCAATTGCGGCAAGAAGGGGCAAAGGTGACGTGCGCTACCCGAACGCCTTCGGTGGTCAGCCTCATCAGATAGCTTTGACCGGTGAAATACTTGGCATAAGCGTCGTTCGGCTCCCCGAGCGGGAAAATCGCGCCCGTTCCGATTGCGTTGGTCGCTAAGCCGTTATTCTCGGGCCAGATTTCTTTTGCCACGCGGAAAGCCGCCCATGCCTTCGGCCAGCCGGCGTAAAAGGAGAGATGGGTGAGAATCTCGGCGATTTCTTCTTTCGTGATGCCATTCTCTTTCGCCTTGCTCAGGTGAAACGCCAGGGATGGGTCAAAAATCCCGCCCGTGATCAGCGCCGTGACGGTGATCATGCTGCGATCACGGGGAGACAGCTGCTTTTCCCGCGACCATACCTCCCCAAACAACACATCGTCATTCAGTTGAGCGAACTGTGGAGCGAAATTACCTAGCGAGTCCCTGCCCGCCGTTACTTTCTTGTTCATTTTCGTATACCTCCGTTGATACGGCCTACATAGTCAACCTTTGGCAACATAACCTCGTCAATAAGACTAACCGTGACCAAGCTGGCCGGGTTAACGCCCTGGTTGGCGATTTGAGCTCTTACGGCTTTTTTAGCTCTAAAAACAAAAAAAACAGGTGCCTCGAATGGAAACACCTGCATTGTGACTTAACAATTTATGTATGTAAAATACTTATTTTTAATCTTGATAAATGCCTTGTAGGCATATCAAGGCGAGTACCATCACCGCGACCGTGGGTGCGGCATCGAAATAGTCCAGGGCCATTCAGAAGGTTTGGGACGGTCAAGGTGGAGCGTAATTGTGTCGCCGAAAATCAAAACCGCCAAGGCTTATCCGTCCTTGGCGGTCCATATGCCGACAAAATTTGGCGTCTGTTAGGTGTTTGCCCGGTGGCGTTTAGGAATTTGGGCAGTTTGGAATTTGGGCCGTTAGGTATTTGGGCCGTTTGGTAAGCTAGCGATTATCAGAGATTTTTTGGGCATTTTTAGGTATTTACCAAGCCGGGTTTCTTGTTCCCGTTTCAGATAACTATACAGATACCTATACAGATACATAAAAATTTTGAGTTGTCAAGAGCTTTTTAGAGGCCAAAGTAGACAAAAAAGACAAAAGAAAAACCCTAAAAACCGTTGATTTTATAGGGTTTCAATGAATCTATTTCGGTCTAGTTAAATTTACCTAAATTAGGTGTTTGGCGTCCCCAACCGGATTTGAACCGGTGTTGCCGGCGTGAAAGGCCGGTGTCCTGGACCAGACTAGACGATGGGGACAAAATTCATGGTGCCAAAAGGGTCGTAACTTATTTTGGTTAAACCGATTTGGCTGGTCTACCGATAGAGCTTAACGTCACAATGTAACTATTTTCGGGGAAAGTGTCTAGAACTTTTTTCATTATTTCCCAAAGTAATTCATTTGGGTAGCCAGATAGCTTGTTTTTTGGCTAAAATTATGTAAAAAGTTTTTTGGTGGTGGGCCGTGCGAGACTTGAACTCGCGGCCCCCTGCTTAAAAGGCAGGTACTCTACCGACTGAGTTAACGGCCCCCACAATTTAAGTTCTAGATAGCCGCCGAAAATAGAGCCTTTACGAAAGCATGGCAGTCCGGTTTGTCCAAACAAAAGCCTAACCCGTAAGGACATTCGCCTATTTTAGCCAAAACGGCACTTACCGTCAAGATAAAAATTACGGTTCGAAAGGTAACCGAGCGAGAATTCGTTAGGCCAGCTAAAGGGTCTCACGGACAGGCAGAAATGAGTCAATCATCGCCAAGGCCCGTTCCGGGCCCGGCAACGATATTAGCCCTGATTGAAGATAGTTAAAGAGGAGCGGTATTTTGCGGGGGCGGGCGTTTGCCCGTGGGCCGCCAAGGATCCGCTTGGGTTTGCCAGCGCTCGCGAGGGGCTGGGGATGGCTAGGGATCTGCCCGTGGCGGGTTAGCGGGCGCGAAGGCATGGCAGTTAGGGGGTTTCCCGGAGCGTTCGGTCGTGGCCGGTACGGGGCCGGGTATTTGCTGGCGAGGCCAAAAATATATGGTGGCCTCCTAAGGGTTCCAATTTAGTTCGTTGAGAGATTTTTTCGGCGAAGTTTTGAGGCCGTTTAGACCTTGATTAAGGTCATTGCTGGTTTGATATGACATAGAAATTTGGCTCAGTGATTGGGCTGAGCTATGGGAATTTCTGTTTAGGTATTTTAAAGCAGAAGAAATTCTGCTAAAATGGACCAACTTTTTAACTAAGAGGGATTAAACAAAATTTTTAGCTGGGCTTATCTTTTTTCTTATCCCTGTCTGAGCCTCAGCCAAAATCTTTGTAATAATACCGGATATATTGACTATTTTTAGGTTTGATATTATATTCTATGATACATAAACGAGAGGTAGCCTTCCAGAGATTATCATACCTGCTAAAAAATTAAAGCTTTACTTGAGAGTAAATATAGGTTAATATATCGCATGGATTGAATATTTTATAGGGCCCGAGAGATTAAATTATCCTAATATACTAGACAAGCTCATAAACTATATTTTAAGTACATTGGATTTCAAAATTGTATAATTAATTAAAGTTTATTGTACTCTCATGAAGGCGCTATGGGCTTTAGTTTTTAGTTACTAACCGTGGTAAATCCATCTCAGGCTTGCTTTAAGGATGCCTTCCGGGCTTGTTAGGAGTTACGACTGGCGAGGGAATGAATTTAGCGAAAAAAGCAATGATATTTCAGGCTTAAAATGGTACATAGGACTCCAAGGATTGGCCGGTTCAGATTGTCCGGATAGGCCGGATAGGGGAGGGGGAAAGCCCCCGAAGCTTTGAACGGCTTAAATTTTTTGTCGCGAATGAAACCCCTTTTTTGGTACCGAGCGATGCCCTCCTCTGTGGATTAAGGCTGGCTTTGGTTTGAAAGCTAAAGATCGAGCCGGGAATTTTCAGGGATAAAAATCTTTGAACTCATGATTGGCCCCCTTTTCATGGTATGATAATATAAGATTGTCAAGGAGTCCTTCAATGTCAAATGAGTTGACAGCATTTCTCAATTTCACGTTTGAGAAAAAGCAGACTGAAACCAAGGTTGTTGAGGATGATGCCATCTCCAGCGTCTTGCGTTGGCAGCTCAATTGGCGGGAGTACGAGAGCTACCTTAGAAGCCTGGGCATAGACGCAAGCTCCGATACCAGGCCCTCCCTTTTGCGCTACGGAAACCCCCAGCCCGACGTCAGGGTTTTGGACGATCTCATCGACTTTCAAAAACATCTGCGGGGCACGATCAAGGAAATAATCAAAGATAAAAGGATAACCCCCTCTAACTATTCCAGGTTTTTCTCCGAGTCCAACGGCGTTTCGACCTACCTACCTTTGCCCGAAAACCTAAGCTACGATATAACCCCTGATAACATCGAAAGTTTAAACCTCCGGTACGGCTATGACGCCGCCACGTACCGGATTTTCATGTCCGCGGTCATTAGCGGCATGATTGTCGATAAATCCATATTCGATTTGGCCATCGACAGCGAAGGTCGTTTTTACATGGATGAGTTCGGAAGGGGGAAAACGACCATTTTCGATAGCACCCTAAGCGATCCCCGGCGCGGCCAAGGCGGGGGAGTTCCCCATGGCGAGGGGTGGTCACGGCCCGCTAACCAATACCAAACCCTGAGGCCGTTGCCCGGTTCCAGCCAGCCCCAGACCGAGGGGCTTGGGACGGGAGGTTATCCCGCTCCCGGGAACGGGGCCTACAACGGGCCTGCGGTAGGCCCGGCTCCCGAAAACCTTGGATTTTCCGCAGGGTTGATAGACATGCTGGCCGCGGCCATAACCGAGCGTTTATCCGAGGCGAAAAAGCCCGCCCCGGCCAATGCCGATTCCCCCGTTGGGACGGCCCATACCATCGAGCCCGATGAAGACATCGCCCAGGATATCAGTAACGTCTCCCTTGAGGAGCACGAGGCCTATTTCTCCAGATCTTCCAAGTTCGTGGGAGCCGACGAGGATTTTGATTTCATCTGTATCCCGGAGGTGAGCGGGCCGGCGACCGGTGCTGGCCAAGGCCAAGCGGGCTTGGCCGAGACGCCGCGGGCGGATGATTTTTCGCGAGAGGCCCAAACGACCCCCCAGGGTAGCCAAGGCCTCTCCGCCCAGGGGGAATCGGCCCTGGGCCACGGGTCAATCCCGGACCAGGGGTCAGCCCAGAACCACGAGACGATGGTCCAGGATATCCTTTCCGAAATGGCCATGATTTCCTCGGCCAATGTCGCCGATTTCAACACCCGCCTTCAGGAAATGATCAATGGCCCCGGTATGCCGCCGATGGGTGAAGGTAAGAAAGGCCCCCGTTACGGGACCGGGCCAATGGCCGATTCTACCACGGGTGGCGCCTTCGCCTCGGGGCTGACCGGGGCGCAACGCGAGGATCATGAATATTCAAGCCCTGACGCCATTTCTTTCGAGTCCGATGAGAATTTCCAAAACGCGGATTTTATTCTCGAAGAGGTCGTTCAAGGGTCACAGATGGCGGATTTTGGGGACGACGAGCCCTTACTTTTGGAAGAGATCGTCTATGATAACAAAGTTATCGACGATGAAGATGCTTATAACCCATTCATCATCGAGATTCCCCAAAATGATCACTCTCTGGGCTTAAGCGATGAGCCTTTGATCGATAACGCGCCCGGCCCGGAAAAAGACCCGGAGGAACGAACCTTCCCGCCTTTGACCGAGCCCCTGATCGAGACTTTCGCCGCCCCCATAATCGAAAGCGAGCCCCCGGAACCCTTCGATACCCTGGCCCCCGCGCTCCAAAATACCGAGCCCCCGATTACCGACGCCCCGGTATCCGGCCTCCCGGTAACGGACCAGGCCGAGCCAAGCCCCGCGGCCCTGGAAGGGCCAGCGACTGACTCTTTCGACTCCCAGGGGACCGTGGCCGACCCACCGGCGGTCACCTCAACGGATTTGGGCCCCGAGCCCTCGGCCTTTGACCCCGTCGGCCTTTCGGCCGTGGGCGGGGCCCCGGAAGGGCCCAGCGCCCTGCCCCAGGACGCTGCCCTGGGGGCCGTGGTTATCCGCCCGGCGATCCCTTCAACCAATTTGGGCCCCGAGCCCTCGGCCTTTGACCCCGTCGGCCTTTCGGCCGTGGGCTGGGCCCCGGATGGGCCCAGCGCCCTGCCCCAGGACGCGGACCTGGGGGCCGTGGTTATCCGCCTGGCGATCCCTTCAACCAATTTGGGCACCGAGCCCTCGGCCTTTGACCCCATCGGCCTTTCGGCCGTGGGTGGGGCCCAGGAAGGGCCCTGGGCCATGCCCCAGGACGCGGACCTGGGGGGCGTGGTCACGCGACCGGCGATTCCGTTTACTTATTTGACTTCCGAGCCCTCGGATTTTGACCCCATCGGCCTTTTGGTTGGGGGCGGGGAGCCGGAGGGGTCCTGGGCCATGCCCCAGGACGCGGACTTGGGGGCCGTGGCCGTTAGCCCGGCTATCGCCCCAAAGAAAATGGGTCCGGGGCCCTCGGCCTTTGACGCCATCGGCCTTTCGGCCGTGGGCGGGCCGCAGGTGGGGACCAGCTCACTGCCCCAGGACGCGGCTCTGGAGGCGGTGGTCATTCGCCCGGCGATCGGGTCATCGAGTTTGGGTCCCGATCCCTCGGCCTTTGACGCCATCGGCCTCACGACCGCCGGGGGGGCGCAAGCCGTGGCCTACGCCATGCCCCAGGATGCGGACTTGGAGGCCGTCGTTGCCCTCGTGGCTTCGCTGCCGGAAAGCGTTCCCGAGCCGGCCTCAAGGCGGGGGGAGGCCCAGGACGATGAGCCCATGGACGAGATTTTGGACCTGGGGGTGGTAGCCGAGACGTTGGAGGTTTTTGGCGTCCCGGTGGCGGCGGGCCAAGGCGTTGCCGAGGAAGGGCCGGAGGGCGTCACGGGCGATTATCGCGGCGGGGAAAGCCCTTCAGCGTCCGGGCCAACCGATTTGGGTTTGTCGGACCCGCTGGGCCCTGACACCGGGGAGCCGGCCTCGGCGGCCGGGGAGGGGGCTTCGAGGAAGGAAAGCGTCCTCGAGAAGATGGCCCGTAAGTACCGGAATTTCGATCCGGCCTACTTTGGCGTTGAGGTCGGTGGCGACGGGGAGCCCGGCGAGACCCCGGCGACCGAGGCGGGCGGTGGCGAGCCGGCGGTAAGGTATGTCGATGACAGCCTGGATCAATCCCTGGTAAGCGGGCTGGAGCTGCCTTCCGCGGGCGAACTCCACTTGGAAGAAGGGGCCAACGTTTCGGCCGTGGGGCCGGGGGTTAACGGCCAAGGGACATTGGCCGGGGAGGCCTTGGAAGGCGCCCCCGAGGCTGTCGCGGAATCCGACCCGGCTGGGGAGGATTACGAGGAGCCGGTGCTCCTTTTGGATCAAGTCGTCGAGGAAGGCGAGGCCTTCACGGATTACGGCGCGGCGGGGCATGACGAGGCGCCGTACGATGAGACGCCATACGACGAGGTGGCGGAGGCCGCGGGGGAAGCCCCGGTGGAAGAGATGATCCAGTATCCGCTTGAGCCGTGGCCGGAGGGATTCAAGGGCAGCGACGATCAGCCGGTCGAGCACCTGCTGGCCACCATGGAGGAGAGGCTTTTCAGGAAGCGCCAATCCAGGACCTATTTGGTCCCGTCGGGGGCGAATGAGGCCAACTGGCAGGCCATGCGTAAAATTAGGCTCAAAGGCATGTGATATAGCCGATGTTTTTAAAAAAGCCGCCCCTCGGGGCGGCTTTTTTTATGAACATGGGCCTAAAGGGTGAAATTTAAGGCGATATCGTTGTCATGGTTTGGCGGGGGTGAATTTCGTCTGGCATTTTTGGCAGGCCGGGGGCAGGGCCCCGAAGGGGGATTTTTGAAGGCTGTCGCGCAGGGATGATATTTTGGGGCCGTCCCATATGGCCTGGAGACCCTGGCCGGCCTGGCCCAGGGTTAAGCCCAGCCCGGAGAGGTCGCAGCAGGGAAGGACGCTTGAGTCGTGCCGCACCATGAGCCTTTTGAAGGGCTGGGCGCAGCGGCCGGAGGGCGGGGCGGGGGAGGATGGGTCGTCGGGAAAGAGGGGCGGGGCCTCGTCGTCGAAGCGGCCGTAGCTTTGGATGGAGAAAAAGTCGGCCTTGTTTTGCCAGCGCCCGAGAAAGGCGGGTAGCTCTGCCTGGTTAATTTTGGTCAGGCAAAAGCTCAGGCGGACCAGGGGCAACCTGGAGCCGGCCGCGCGGCGGAGGGCCAGCAGGGTGAGGATGTTTTCTTCCACGAGGCCCAGATCGGAGCCGGGCCTCATGGCGGCGTAGGTCGCGGGGGTCACCGCGTCAAGGCTTACCATTATCCGGGTCAGGCCCGCCTGGATCAGCTCTTTTGCGACCGTTTCGCCCAGAAGGAGGCCGTTGGTGTTAAACATGGCCTCAGAGAGGCCCTTTTCACGCCCGTAGGCGACTATCTCGGGAAGGTCCTTGGACGTGAGCGGTTCCCACAGGCCGCCGAAACCCAGGGAGGCCTGGCCGTTCTCCGCCCCCTCGTCGATCATGGCCTTCACCTCGGGGAGGCTAAGTCCGGAGGGGGCCGGGGGGTCTTTTCTCGTGGCCATGGGGCACATGGGGCAACGAAGGTTGCAGACGGACCGCAGCTCGTAGTCGACGTGGAGGGGGAAGGGGGGTATCAGTTTGAAGCTCTTGGCCAGATCCCAGCGCCTTCGGTAGTCGTCAAACCTTGGCCCCAGTTCCTGGGACAAAACGGCCAGGGGGTCGTTTTTGGCCAGGAATCTCGAGACGTTTCTGGAGTCGCTAAAAACCGGGTCCAGCGGGGGAGCGGTTTTTTGGGGCGCGGTCACGGCGCGGTCACAGGTAAGCCTCGGCCAGGCCGTAGGGGTTTTGGGGCAGGCCGAGCCTGACCATGACCACCTCGCCGGGGTTGGCCTTGGAGTCGGGCTGGAGGAGGGCCGGGATGTAGTTGTCGGTCAGGACTTTCATCCGCCCGCTGCGGTGGAGAGTGTTTTCGATTATGGCCCTGCGGGTGTCGCCGATTTGCGGGGCCAGAAATTCGGCCCTTTTTACGGTATCGAGTTTTTTTAGCTTGGATACCCGGGCCCTTTTGACGTCCGAGGGGATTTGATCGTTGAGGTTGAAGGCTTTGGTGCCCGGCCTTGGCGAAAACGGGAAGACGTGTAGATAGCCGAAGGGGAGGCCCTCCGTCAGCTCAAACGTCTCCAGGAAATCCTCCTCCGTCTCGCCGGGAAAGCCAACCAGGATGTCGGTCCCGATATTGACGTGGGGAATCAACACCTTGAGCTTGACTATGAGGCAGGCGACCTGCTCCCTTGTGTAGGGCCTGCCCATGCGGTCCAGTATGGCGTCGCTCCCGCTCTGGATGGGGGTGTGGACGTGGGGCATCAGCCAGTCGTAACCCAAAAGGGCGTCCACTATCGGCGGGACCTCCAGGGGCTCCAGGGAACTAAGCCTGATGCGCATGTCGGTCAGCCTGTGCCCCAGGACCCGGTTCGTCTCGGCCAGCAAGGTCGCCAGATCTTGGCTGGGCTCCAGGTCGCGGCCCCAAAGGCCCAGGTGGATGCCGGTCAAAACGACTTCCTTCTCGCCCATGGCCAGATAGGTCTCAAGGCCCGACAGGACCCGGCCGAGGTCGAAACTGCGGGACGGGCCCCTGGCGAAGGGCACCGCGCAGTAGGCGCAATAGGCGTCGCAACCGTCCTGGATCTTGTGTAGGGCCCTGGTCCGCCAGGGCTTGGGGTCGCCGAGGTCCCCGATGGGTTCCGCCCTGGGGGAGACCAGGGTCGTGCCGGAAGGCATTTTCACCAACTCGGCCAGGGAGGATTTTTGGGCCTGGCCCAATACCAAATCGCAAAGGCCCTGGAGGCGGTCGGGGCTTATCTGGGCCAGGCAGCCAACCCCGATGACCTTGGCCTGGGGGTTATGGCGCCGGAGCCGGCGGAGTATGCTGATGGCCTCGCTCTCGGCCCGGCCCGTCACGGCGCAGGTATTCAATACCACCAAGTCCACGTCTTTGGGGGCTGAGAGCTCATAACCGCTGGTTTTTAGCATCTCAAGCATGGCGGTGGATTCAAACTGGTTGACCTTGCAACCCATATTAATAATAGAAGCCTTCATTTACTTACTTATAAAACCCTTTAAATAGCTATTTATCATGAGAAAGAGCGTTTAGTTTTGTCGGTGGGCTAACGGGACTTACGAAAAACGTCGGCGGGTTAACCAAAACCCGCAATCCTGGCCGGGGGCAACCCCCGGAGTGGGGGCTTAAGTAAACCGTGAACCTTGCCAGGGGCTTTCCCCGGCTCGCGGCGAGGCCTTTTCGCGCATGGGGGAAAGTGCCTGGCCAAGGTTTATTTTAATTGTTTTTTCGCCTTATCCGAGAATTTTAGTCGCGGTCAAAGGCTATTTTTTTCGTGACTAAATAACGGCGTTTCTTGGCAAAAACCCGTGCCGAAAAACGTTGCGAATGGCAAAAGCCATAAAAAAACGCCTGGCGGTTGGTTATTTGTTGACCGGGAACAGGACCACCTTGCCGGCCAGGTCCTCGTCGGTGAAAACGGCCAGGGAGACGGCGATGGACGGCATGGTCAGGGTTTGGGGGAGGCTTGGCGAAAAGGAGCGGCCCCCCAGGGTGAATTTGGGCCTGGACAGTTCCAGCCTGTTTTCCAGCTGGACTTCCTTGACGGTCACCTGGGTTCCGGGGCTTAGGCCCCAGCGTTGCCCCAGGGCCAGGACCTTCTCCGTGCCGTTGGCTTCCAGGGTCACGGATTTAAGCCTGGGCTGGGATATCTCGAGATAGGCGGCGGCCAGGAGCTCGGGGCCATGCTCGGCGCCAAGCTGGAAGACCCGGTGTCCTTCCAGGTCCATGGCGAACCTTGCGATCATGTCCTTGGAGGTGTCGGCGGTGGTGCCCTTGTCGTTCCCTTTGGTGTCGCCTGGGCGCCCTATGAAACCCCTTAGGTTCATGACGGTATCGGAGGGCAGCGGGGTTTGGGTTTCCAGGTCGACCATGGTTACCTTGGCCCCATGCCTTAGGGTCAGGGTCTCCCCGGGCCGTAGTACGAGCCTCCGGCCATCGACTTCCAGTATGAAACCGCTCACGCCGTTCACGGTCCCGGCGGGCTCGGGCCCGCCTTGGCCCGTGGCCATTCGATCGAGGGGCGTCATGGTCAGGCTCCCGGCGGAGGCTATGGCCGGCGGCCCGTTCCTGTCCAGATCGGCGGTCGTCAGGGTCAGTTTTGCCGGCGCCGCCGGGGGATCCATGGGCGGCATGGTCATGCCAGGGAGCCAACCGGCCCCGGCCTCGACCGGGGCCACCTGGCTGGCCAGGAGAAGCCTGGGGCTGGTCTCGGTCGAGCCGGGCGGCAATAGCTTGAGGGAGATCTGCCCGAAGGTCTGGTTGTCCTTCCTGGCTATGATTTTAGTGGGTTTCTTTATCGTAAGAGGCATCCTGATGTCGTTGAGGCTTCCGGCGTCAAGGACGTCAACCGATAGGCCCCGGTCGTAATTGGCCCCGATGTGTACCACTTCCACCGTGTTCCCTGGGGCGATCATGAGGGTCTGGCCGTCGGCCACGGCCACCGGGAGCTCCCCGTTGACCGATATGACCAGGTAATGGAGGACGGCCGGGTCAAGGTTTATCCTGGGCTGCTCCGGGATGACCCCGTACAGTTGCATGAAGGCGTTGACGGCCAGATTGTGCTGGTGGATTTTCATCTCCAGGGAGGGGAGCTGCTTGGAGGTCTCGATGCCGAAGGCCGGGATGCCCAGTTTGGTCAGGGCGTAGAAGGTGGCGGATTTTCTTTGCTCCGGATGGTCGGAAGTATCGCTTAGGGTGTCGTGGTTGGAGAACCTGAATTTATAGCGCTCCTCCGGGATATCCTCGTTTATGATCTCGGAGGCCCTGCGGGCGTAATCGCCCAGGTTGATGTCCCTGCCCGTTTTGGGGTCGGTGTAGACCTCGGCGTCGGCGATGATGCATTGGCCATAGCGGGAGGGGTTGGCCATTTCGCTCTCCCAGGCCGTCCTGAAAAACCCGTTGCCGTCGTGAAGGTTCAAGAACAAATCGCTTTCGGCCATGAGGTTTTTGATGATCTCGATGCGGTCCCGGTCCGGGTCCATGTCCTGGACCCCGTCGAACTTGCGGTTCATGTCCCCGTCCGGTCCACGGTCGAAGAGGATGATCGACTTGAAATTGGCCCTGGGGACGACGATGAGATTGCCCCTTTTCAGGGCCATGTCCACGTACAGGTCGGCGGACAGGAAGCCGCCCGGCTCGTCGCCCTGGATCCCACCCATAACCATTATGGTGGGCCCCTCGTAGCGACCGTAGATTTTGTATATTTCCAGTTCCTGGGGGGTTCCCTCAAAATAGACGATATGCTGGCGATCCGACTGACCCTGGGCCGCGAGGGGGACAGGGAGGGTCAAAAACACGAAGGCCAAAGCCCCAAAAAAATAACCTATGGCGATTCCCAAGCCTTTACGAATATTTTTGGGGGCTTCGGTCGCGGTGGATTTCATTCCGCGCCAAGGCATCACTTATCCTCGATTAAAATTTTCTTTCTAAAGACCAATCGTTTCGTCTCCTCCTGCCAGGAAACCACCTCGGCGTTCAATATCTTGGCCCCTTCCGGGATCTGGGCCTGGGCCCTGACCAACTTTGAGGCGACGATGTTGTACTTGGACCCCAGCTCCCAGCCCTGCTGGGGTTTGGTCAAATCTATGGCCGGGGCCGAGACCAGGGATATTTTCCCGTCGGGATCGCTTAGGGCCAAAATGACCAAAACGCGCCCCTTGACCCTCTGCCCGGGCGTCCCGTCCTGGCGCAAGAGAAAGGTGACGTTCCCGCTGGCTGAGACCTCAAAATCATCGATGTCCAGGGCGACGGGATTGTTAACGCTCCCGGTGGCCTTATGCCATGCCTGCCAGGCGGCCTGGAGGGGGTCGCCCTCGTCCCCCTCGGCCTCGGTCGCCGGTTCCCGCGACGGGTCGGCTTCCGGGGTCACGGCGGCCTCGGCGGGGTCGGCGGGTTCACCGGTCTCCGCCGCCATGTCACCCAGGGCGGCCTGGACGACCGGGTCGGGCGGGGTTTCCCCCTCCGTCTCCGTGGGCTCGGGCACGCCGACCAGCCCAACCTCGGACTCGTCGGTCTCGGACATGACTATGGCCCTATCGAGGATTTCCAGGATTCTCCTGGCCTCCTCCGGTGCCATGGCCACCGTTTCCTTGTACTCGCGCAGCTCGTTATATTTGGTCACGATGTCCAGCTTGGAGCCGAGCGAATCCCTCTCCAAGGTTAGGTCCACGAACCGGTGGGTCAGGTAGGCCAAGGCGACCAAAATCAATACCGAGAGAATGCCCAATATCCAGAAAAAAATCGGGGAAAAGCTTAGCCTGCGAGTTTGGCCGTCGGCGCTAAGGACCAATATATGTAGTCTCTTGGGTCCCTGGTCCCGGCGGGCGAAGGCCTTGAGCGAGTTAGTGTTGGGGAATTCGGACAAATGGCCTCCTTTATTATGGCGTCGCTTGGAAAGATTCGGAGACGATCCGCCATTGTCCGTCCCTGGCTCCCAAAGCCAGGGTTTTCAGCCCCTGATCGCCATGCCTGTCGCTTTTATAGCTCTGGACGAAGGTGACCGTGGCCTGGTCGCCGGAAACGTTCACGACCACGTCGCTGGCCTCGACCGAGATGTTGCCGGCTTCTTGGAACCTACGGCTACGGTATCGTTTAAAAGAGTTTAAATGCAGGTTTAAGTCCTTAAATAAAAAGTCTTTGGCATAAAAAGAAAAATAAGCCTCCTCGTCCTTGGCCGACCAAGCCCGAAGCCAGGCCCCCAATAGCTCGGAGGCCGCCTCGGCGGTCAGGGCCGAAGGCGCCGCCGGTGGTTCGCCCGCGTCAAGGGCGGCGACCTGGGCGGGTTCCGGCTCGGCCGGCTCGGTCGCTGGCTCGGCCGTGGCCGCCGCTTCCTGGGGCTCCGGCGGGGCCGTCTCGGGCTCAGTCACGATTTCGGCCTCGGCGGGGGCGGGCTCGGCCGGCGGGGGCGGGGCTTGGTTTTCCTTGATCAACTGGGACCCGACTATCCCCAGGGTCACGGTGGAGCTGGCCGCCACCATCGTGGGCGTGGCCATGCTACCCGGGCCCGCGTCCCTGGTGACCGGCAGGGGTTCCTCCTGGGCGCTTAGGCTGGCCAAAACCGTGACCTCGGAGGCCTTGGCGTTCTGGCTGCTCCTCTGCTCCAGGGCGGCCCTGGCCGCCTCGTCGGCCGCGGCCTGGGCTTGGGTCTGGCCCTCGGGGGCTTTATTCTCGGCCACCAACGTGGGCGCCGCCGGGAGGATCGCCCCGGCCGATGCCGAGGCGGCAGGCTCGGACAGCTGGGCCACGGCCAAGGGCGGCGTGGTCAGGGCCTCGGACTTTTGCTCGGCCGTCAGCCACTTCACCGGCGGGGGGCCGGGAAGCGGCCCGTATTCCTCGGCTATGATCCGCCACGCGCCTACCCGCCCCTTGAGATACAGCCTTTTGAAGCCGAGAGACCTAAAGCGCCCGTCGCCCCGGTAGTCCTGGGTGAAGCTGGCGATGACCGTGTCCCTGTGCCTATAGATCCTGAGATCGGTGATGTCGATCTCGATTTTCTTGTACCCGGCGGCCACCCTTGTCTTTCGGTCCATCCAGGCCTTGTGGTTCATGCCGTCGGAATTGTAGAAAGGATCGTCGTAATGGGAGGCGTACGCGGGGATGTTCTTTGACGACCATGCCTTTCGCCAATCCTCGACGAAAGCGCTCACGTCGTCGGCTTCTTTTTTTAGATCCTCTTTGGGTACGAAATTTACCTGCTCGTAGACCAGAATGGGCGTATCGTTAAGCTTAATCTCGTCTTCCAGGGCGGCGATATCATGGTTTTGTATCTCGATGCAACCCTCGGAATCGTAATCGACCAACGGTTTGTTGATGCCATGGGCCCAGATGCCGTCCCCGCCCCGGCCGATTTTCCGGTCATAAAAATTCGGGTAGTCCATGGGATAGGCCAAAATCCCATAGATATCGGGTAGCTCGGAGGGCAAAAGCTTTTGGTTGAAAATGTAATACCCCTCGGGGGTTTTTTTGTCCCCCCGGATTAGCTTATCGCCTTTGATCATGCCCGTGGAACAGGGAAGGATTTTCTCGAGCCAAACGTTTCCTTGACCGTCGTGCCTATATATGAAAAGGAGCTGCTCGGCCTTGTTGACCACCATGATAAGCCCGGCCCTCTGGCCTGGGTAGATAATGGCATCGGGCAGGACCGGGTCGGTTTGCTGGGCCATGGCCCCAAAGGGGACGGCAAGCATGGCCAAGGCCACCACCACCCCAAACAGGGCCAGCGACGGGAACCGGCATAAGTAGGCAAAAACGTTGCTATTATTCGCTAGGCGTCGACTCAAAGCTTGGCCCTTTTAAGGAGGCTGATCTCCCGGCTACCATAGGGGCAATCCAAGACCAGTATAGGATTTTGGTCCCATAGACCGTCAAAAGATACGGCTAAAACCTTTTCCCAAGGGTTAAATATGGGGAAATAATCTACTACGAAATTACCCTTAAGCAGCTCTTTATTGGTAGAGTCAGTCTTAAGGCCGCCGCCGGTTCTAAGCGATAGCCTAAACCGGTTGTTCTTTAAAATATCCTCGTCCTGAATATCGCGGGTATAGAGACCGACCAATACCACGATCCTGCCCTTTGACAGCCATGTATTGATCTTCTCCATAAAACGCGGGTCCACGCCCCACTGGTTTCTGGCCTCGGCCAAAACCCTGTCGTCCAGGGCCAGGGCGTTTAGCATAATGGGCAGGACGTCACCCCTATCCGTTAGCTCATAAATCTTGTCGGAGACCGCCGTGTTCTGGATTAAATCTATCCAGTTCCTGTGCTTGGCTTCCAACTGCCGGCGACCGGGATCCATGGGACCCACGGCGCAACCCGCAACGGCCACGACAAATCCTACTATCGCCAACGCTTTAAGGGTCAGGGGAAAAATACGTTTAACCATTTCCATACGATAAGCCTTCTAAAAATGAATGCCTAAACTGTTATATTGTACTAATTAAGGCGGTTGCATACAAGTGCTCATGATAAGTACAAAGTATTGGCCGACAATCGAGAATCCTCGATACATGATCCATAACGATCACGGCCCTTTTTTGCCGCCAAGCCGATACCCCTTCCCTAAACGGCCTTCCCCGGCCGCCAGCCTAAACTCCCAAGCCAGGCGCCCCGCGATTCCCCGACCATGGCCCTATACCGTTTCCCCAGGTTCGCGCGAAGGTCAACCGAAGCCTTGCCCTTGGTTAGCCGGTCAAATGACTGCGTATTTGAGACATCTTATCAGAAATGACTAGATAATGCCAGTATCTTGACAGTAAAACTAAGCTTCTAAAATTAACTGACAAAATAATACGCCTTTATAAGTAATTATATATAAAAATATAATTTTATAGTGAAGTAAAATTTCGAGCCAAGTAAAAAACGTGTTTAAAGAAAATAGCATTATATTTATATGTTTTAGAAATTTTGAAAATAAATTGTCAGCATTAAATAAATTATCAGTGATTATTGGCTTGTAATATTAATAAAGTTAAAACACTTATATAATAAAATAGGATTATAGACCTAAATTTGCCATCTTAGGTTAGCGCCATTGATTTGGCGTATTTTTTTGCTTTGGCGTAAGCAAGCGAAAGGGTACGTGATTCTCAATCAAGGTTGGGCTTTGAGAATTTAGGGCAACAAAACGATGGTGCACCGTCAAGGGGCTTGAAGCGACTTCAGAAGGATCTGAGCCACGTGTCATGAGCCTGTCTCGTGGGTATGGACTGGGCATTATGCTTAAGAAGGCGGTGTTGGGTGGGCATTTTGTTTAAGTAAAAAATGACGTGATTTAAAGATAACGTACCTTGGATTGAAATTTATGGATTGGAAGAACTAAAAGTTGCGACAATAATAAAAGAGTTAATGATGAAGTAGAGTATTTGTCAAGGCCATCTTTAGGGATGTGACTGGTCAGTATGCATAGTAGTTAGGTTTGAAAATGTGCATTATGCATAAGCAAAAAAAGAGAGTTTTAAAAGATAGAGGACCGTGGAATTTAATTTTAAGCTTAGAAAGGCCTAAACGATACGGAATTATGAAAAGCGTTAATGATGAAGTAGCCGATTAATTTATTTCTTTCTTGGGGGTATTAGCTCAATATTTTTGGTGACAGGCTAGGTTTTTTAGTGTATCGTAGAGTTACCTCAAAATGTACCCAAATAATGCGCCTTTTGGTAGCCAAGGTATTGGCTGTCGTGGTGGGCGCGGATTTCTTGCGTGGTAACGACGTTGTAGATTTTAGTTGTTTGTGGTGACTATGTAAGTGGTCTTGATGGGAATATTAACGACTGATATGCGACTGATATTAGATAGAAAGCTAGATTATAGTCAACGGCAAGCATGTTGGGCAAAAAAAATGCTAGGGAGTTAATTTCGATGAACACATTTTTTTAGTCCGCCTATCCACGCAAGTAAAGATTGACGTTCAAAATTAGGTGACTTTAGTGATTAAGTCAGGGTCCTAAAAAATGTAAGAAGGTACAATATGGTTAAAGGAGTTAATGAGGACCTAGACGATTTGTTTTACGGGGATTCGGATTCATAATTCCGATTTTTACAAGACAGGCTTTGATTGATCCCGTAAGATAAGCTTAATCAAAAATCTCCTGGGCAAACCGAAATTAAAAGCCATAGCTTTGGTTTGTTGCCATGACAAAGTGACACGCGCGCGAGGGTTTCTTCAGGCTCTGACCGTCTGCGGCCAGAGGCGAAATTCTCAGGGGAAGCTTGCCGATGGGGTGCGATCGGTAGCGCGTAGGTTGCTTTGGCCACCAAGGGTATCGTTTGTCCACGGAAAAGGACGTGGCCGGGAGACCGACGAGAGCGAAAGCCGTGGGTTTGTCATGGGGTCAGGACGGGTCCCTATGAAGGCGCGAACCTCGGCGCGCCAGCTGGCATGGATCCTACCATTATGCAAAAAGGTCCGGACCCGTTTTGGCTTCCCGAATAAGGCTGAGGAAAAAACGAAAGTAAAGTTATAGTACTTTAGATATTAAGTTAAGATCCTAACATTCCTCAGAACGATTCATAAATTCAAAATAAGTAATGAGTTTCACCATAATTTTGTCTGTCCTGCTATGATTTTATAATTCCGTTTTTTACAAGACACGTTTTGTCATTTGAAGTATCCTTGCAGGACAACGAAAAAATTTTCCAACCACAATTAAATAGCGAATGTCCATAATACTACGAAAAATTTATATTTAGGGCTCTTGATCAAAAGATCATTTGAATTAATTAAAAATCTGACATTGCGCTGTTTGATCGAATAGGTGCTGGCCTTAATTAACTGCCGTATTATTTAGGCAATAGATCCTATAATTTTATTTGTCCTGCAATGAACTTATAATTCCGTTTTTTACAAGACAGGTTTTATCGTTTGAAGTATCATTCCCGGACATCGAAAAAAGTTTCCAAAAATAAATAAATCGCAAAAGAACATTTTACGCTAAGACTTTATATTTATCGCTTGTGATCAAAAGATTATTTGATCCAATAAATAAAACCTTACCTTTTGCGTTTTGATCAAATAAGTGGCGTCTATAATAAAGACCCATATTGTTTGTGTATAGATAACTTTAACTCTATCTATGACTAGTCTGGTCATGACTTTCGTGTCCAGATTTAACTTTCGGACGTGATGCGTCTGAATACAAGGGAGCTAGTATGTCAGTTCAAGAACAAATCGACACGATGATCGAAAGGTCCCGCGCGGCGCTAAAGGTCCTGGCCACGTATGACCAAGAAAAGATTGACGCGTTGTGTAAGGCCTGTTGCATGTCCTACAGGGAACACGCGATCGAGATGTCCAAGGAAGTCATCGAGGAAACCCGGCTGGGCAACTATGACCACAAGATTATGAAGAACATGGGGACCCCGGACGGTCTCTGGTTGGAAATCAAAGGCAAAAAGAGCGTGGGCATCATTGAGGACGATCCCAAAACCGGCTTGATGAAGGTCGCCCACCCCAAAGGCTTGGTCGTCGTCGTGGCCCCCACCACCAACCCCAACATGACCGCTTTGGTTAACAGCGTGCTGTCCATCAAGGGCCGCAACACCGTCATAATTTGCTCTCACCCCAGGGCCAAGAAAACCACGGTTAACACGGTCAAGATCATGAGCGATGCCATGGAAGCCCTTGGCGCGCCCAAATACATCATTCAGGCCATCGAGGAGCCCTCGGTCGAGCTCACCCAGAAAATGATGTCCCTGGCCGACATCATCATCGCCACCGGCGGCATGGCCATGGTCAAGGCGGCTTATTCCTCCGGTAAACCCGCCTACGGGGTCGGCTCCGGCAACGTCCAGTCCATCGTCGATCGCGACTTTGACCTGAAAGCGGCCATCGGGATGATAGTCATGGGCCGCTCCTTTGACAACGGCCAGGTTTGCGCCTGCAACCAAAGCGCCATCGTCCCCGAGGAGAAGCTCCCGGAAGTCATCCAGCTGCTCAAGGAGAACGGGGCCGCCTATTTCGATGATCCCGCCGACATCGACAAGATCCGTCAGACCGTCTTCAAAAACGGCGTCCACAACTCCGCGGTCGTCGGTCAATTCCCAAAGACCATCGCGGACCTGGCCGGGGTTAAGGTCGATGAAAAAGCCTCCATTATCGCCGTGTTGGGCGACCCGAACAAGGTTGGCGCCAACGAGCTCCTGTGCGGCGAGAAGATGTGCCCCGTTTTGATCGTGATCCCGTACAAGACTTACGATCAGGCCCTAGAGATCGCCAAGGCTAACCTGCTTTACAGCGGGGCGGGCCACAGCTGCTGCGTCTATTCCAATACCCAGGAAAACATCAATAAGGTCGGTCTGACCATGCCGGTTTGCCGGGTTCTGGTCAACCAGCCGGGCATGGGCGCGGCTAACGCCTTCGGGAATAACGCCCTGTGCTCCACCTCGACGCTGGGTTGCGGTACCTACGGCAACAATAGCTTGGACGAAAACCTTAACTACCGGCACATGATCAACGTCACCCAGGTGGCCAAGGTCAATCCCAGTTTCGTGCCCGTCCCCGAGGATCAAGTCTACAAATAACCACGCTAAGCCGGGGCCCGGCCGGGCCCCGGCCCGCCTAAATAAAAGAAGGATATTCGAAGATGGAATACTACAAAGATTGGGACGAGGTCATAAAAAGCGTCAGGGGCGGCGACAAGGTCAAAAAAGTCGTCGTGGCTTCTGGCCAGGATGACCATAGCATCGAAGCCGTGGCCAAGGTGGCCCAAGACGGTTTAGTCAGTCCCGTTCTGGTGGGCGATATCAATTTGATTAAGCCTTTGCTTGATAAATACGGCCTCAAGGTTGACCCGGAAAATATCCACCATCAACCGGACCCGAACGAGGCGGCTAAGACGTCGGTCAAACTTATCAAGGAGAATAAAGGCGACTTTTTGATGAAAGGGAGCCTGGAGACGAGCCAGCTTCTTAAAGCGGTGGTCGATAAGGAGAACGGTCTAGGCAAAGGTAGGCTTATGAGTCACGTTGCTTACCAGCAAATGCCCGCTTACCACAAAATGCTGGTCTCTACCGACGGGGGTATGGTCGTTAACCCGGATCTGTTGCAAAAAAAAGAGATCCTACAAAACGCAGTCGATACGCTGTTGGCTTTGGGTTACGACAAACCGAAAGTCGCCGTGTTGGCGGCGGTTGAAAAGGTCAACCCGAAAATGCCCGAGTCGGTTGACGGCGAGGCCTTAAAAATCATGAACCAGAAGGGGGAAATCACCGGCTGCGTGGTCGAGGGCCCCATTTCCATGGATTTGGCCTTGGTCAAAGAAAAGGCCGTGATCAAAAAGTATGAGAGCCCGGTGGCGGGCGACGCCGACATTTTGCTGGTGCCAAACATAGTCACCGGGAACTGCGTGGGCAAGGCTTTCATCGAGATGGCCGGGGCCAAGATGGCCGGGCTAATCGTGGGGGCCAAGGTTCCCATAGTGGTCACCTCGAGGGCCTCGTCGGCAGAGGAAAAGTACCTCTCCCTGATATTGGCTGCCGCTGGCGCGTAATAGGATAAGGAAATGAGCGAGAAGATCTTAGTCTTAAACCCAGGCTCCCAGTCAACCAAAATCGCCATGTATAACGGTGGCGAAAGAAAGTGGCAAAAAAATATCGAACACTCCATAGAGGAACTAAAAAAATACCCCAATGTCTATGATCAGACGGACATGCGTTACGAACTGATCATAAAATCGGTGGCCGAGAATAATGACACCCTGTCCGATCTCTCGGCCGTGGCCTGCAGGGGTGGCCCGGTGACGGTATACAAAAGCGGTGGCTACGAGGTTACCGACGAGTTGATTAGGCTCGCCAGGGAAAAGCCGATGTCCATTCACGTTTCCAACGCGGCGATGGGGATTGGCAAAAAGATAGCCGATTCCTTGGGGGTCAAGTGCTACATATACGACGGCGTCACGGTGGACGAGATGATCCCCATCGTCAAAGTCACCGGGCTAAAGGAAATGAGCCGTCGGGGCCAGGGGCATACCCTGAACATGCGGGCCGCGGCCATAAAACTGTGCGAGCAAAACGGCTGGGACTATTACGCCAAAAATATAGCCGTGGCCCACCTAGGGGGCGGCATCACCCTCAGCTTGCACAGCAACGGGGTGATCATCGACATGATCTCCGACGACGAAGGGCCTTATTCCCCTGAACGCGCCGGGGGCCTGCCAGGGTTCCAGCTGATAAATGAATGCTTTTCGGGGGCCTATACCGAGGAATCCATGTTTAAGCGCATCCAGAGGGCCGGGGGCTTGATGGCCCACCTGGGCGTCACCGACATAAGGGAGGTTGAAAAGAGGATCTCGGACGGCGACCAAAAGGCCAAGCTTGTCTATGAAGCCATGGCCCTAAACGTGGCCAAAAACCTAGCCAAGCTGGCCGTAACCGTGAAGGGTCAGATTGACTCCTTTGTTTTAACTGGCGGTATCGCCTATTCCGAATATTTCTGCGGAATGGTGATCGACTACATTCAGTTTTTAGCGCCTGTTTCGGTTCTTCCTGGGGAAAATGAGATGGATGCTTTGGCCTTTGGGGTAGCAAGGATCCTTAAGGGTGAAGAAAAGCCTAATAAGTTTAACTAACCTAAATCCCTTAGGATCACAAAAATGATCCTAAGGGCTGGGAGAGGCTAAACTCTTTGGCTAAAACCAAATCACCGGACGCTTCCCTTGGGCGGCACCGAGAAATAGGATTCATATGAGTCAAAACACGCCGGCAATAACCGCGGGCTCTGGACCTAGCGGCTTACGATACCTCTACTTGGCTTTAGGGATAGTGCTTCTTCTAGCCATGGGTCTCGTTTACGCTTGGTCGATTTTCGTTCCGCCCTTGGCGGCCGAGTTTGGTTGGGACCCCTCCAAAACTTCCATGGGTTTCACCATACTCATGTCCATGTTCTGTTTAGGCGGTATCGCGACAGGGCTTATAACAAAAAAATACCCGGTCGGCTTGGTGGTTTTTTTAAGCGCCCTTTTGGTCGGTGGGGGCTTTTACGCTTCTTCAACCCTCCAGAGTTTGGCCGGGTTATATCTCTTTTTTAGCGTCATGGTCGGCTTAGGCGTCGGGATGACGTATAACGCCGTATTAAGCTCGATCCTCAAGTGGTTTCCCGACAAAATCGGTTTGATTTCCGGTTTATTGATGATGGGATTTGGCTTGGGGAGTTTCATCTTAAGTACCGTCGGCACTTCCTCGATCCAAAATTATGGTTGGCGCGCGACATTCGTAAGGCTGGGCATAGTTTACTTCTTTGTCATTTTAATCTGCTCATTTTTTGTTAGACCTCCAGGGCCCGGAGTCGTTTTCAAAAAACCAAGCCAGGTGAAAAAGAAGGCTGAAGATGGCTTAGAGCTTCCAGCCAGCCAAATGTTGAAACGTCAAGCTTTTTGGTTCTTTTTCCTATGGGCCGTTGTCTTAACGGCGGCATCGCTGATGGTTATCGGCGCCGCCACACCCATAGCCAGAAGTTTAGGGGCCGATAGTATTAAGGCCGGGTTCTTAACCGGGATGATAGCCATATCCAATGGTTGCGGCCGAGTCATTGCCGGTGTCTTACACGACAAACTGGGCCGTAAAATAGTCCTCCCCATATATAGCGTTCTTTTCACGGTAACCGGTTGCGTTCTGTATCTGGCAATAACCAGCCAGAGCTTAACCCTGATCACCGTTGGTTTTCTGATGACCGGCTTGGCCTACGGCGGTATCCCGCCCTCAAGCTCTACCGTGATCAGTCGCTTTTATGGGCAAAAAAATTACTCCTTAAATTTCAGCTTGGCCAATACCAGTATTTTGGCGGCATCCTTCCTAGGCCCGGCTTTGGCCGGTCAAATGCAGTCAAAAAGCCAAAGTTATGGCAGTACTTTTATGGCCATCATCATTTTTGGGGTTCTTTCGATAGCATTTTGCTTCAAGATTAGAAGACCATAACCCCTTAAAACAATTTTTGTCCCAAAACCAAGCCAGGAAAAGCAAACGCGAGGCTATATAGGTTTTAGATAGGAGACGACATGTTCAATTTTCTCTTGCATCAGTCAGTCAGAATTCTCTTTGGCGCCGGTACGAGCCAACAGGTCGGCGATCTAGTCAAGTCCCTGAACAGGAAGAAGGTCTTTATCGCTACCGATAAAGGCATCGTTCAGGCCGGCATAGCCGAAAAAATCATTGGCGCCGTCAAGAAGGCCGGTCTGGACTACATCCTTTTCGACGAGATCCTGCCTGACGCCCCGGCCAAGTTCGCCGAGGAAGGCTACAAGGTCTTAAAGGACTCCGGGGCCGATGCCGTCGTCGCGTTGGGCGGGGGCAGCACCATTGACACCACCAAGGCCATCAACCTCCTCAGGTTTAACGACGGCCCCCTGATGAAGTACACCGAGGGCCCGCCGGCTTGGGCGATGGTTAAGGCCGCGCCTGGCCTTATCGCCATCCCGACCACGGCCGGGACCGGTTCCGAGATGTCCGACGGCGTTATCATCGCCGACGAAAACCACGTCAAAAGGACCATCCTTAGCCCGCTGGTCATGCCGGAGTACTCGATCCTGGATGCCGAGCTGTTGCTGGGCGTTCCCCCGCACATCCTGGCCTCCACCGGCCTCGACGCCCTTTCCCACAACATCGAGGGTTACCTGGTTAACCTGTCCGTCCATCTCACCGACGTCATCTGCCTGGCCGCCGCCGCTTCCATCCTGAAATGGCTGCCGATCGCCTTTAACGACCCGAAGGACATCGAGTCAAGGTCCCACCTGATGGCCGCCTCGGCCCTGGGTGGCTGGATGTTGGCTAACGTCCACTGCAACAGCGGCCACTCCTTCGCCCACGTCTTGGGCTCCCTCTTCGGCATGCCCCACGGCTTTGGTTGCGCCTACGCCATGCCGCCGGTCACCGAGTTCAACGCCCCCGTCGTTCTCGAAAGGACGAAGACGGTCGGCGAACTCTTTGGGCTGAAGTTCGGCGCCAACGAGAGCCCCGAGGAGGTCGGCAAGAAGGTCAAGGATGCCATGATCCACTTTAGGGACGTGACCTTGAAGCTCAAAAAAGCCAAAGAGTTCAACTACGATCCGGCCCGTTTTGAGGAAGCCAGTAATTTGGTCCTCAAGGAAGCTTTCCAGATGTTCAACCCGAGGGAGATGGATCAAAAACAAGCTCTCGCCATCATCAAAGAGATCTACGCCTAACGACGTGGACAAAAGCCGTGGGTTACCAAACCCACGGCTTTAAAGTCTCCGGAGGCAGTTTCCATGCAATACAATCACCAAGTGTCGATATTGTTGCCAGAGCAGCCTGGTTTTTTCTTTAGGGACAGCCGAATCCGAACCGACGTTTGCCTTTGGAATCCGTTGGTAAAAAAGAATTTGGGCTGCTTTTTTGAATTCACCACTGGCGCGAATGATGAAGTCCTCCAGCTTGTACCGGATAACTGCCTAAGCTTCTATTTTTTCCTAAACGACGCTCCTGAAGGGTTTATCGCCGGACCTCACACGAGCTCTAAAACAATCAATTTGCCGGCCCACACAACCATTCTTATTTTCAAACCTTTGACCATCCTAAAAACGAAATTCACCGCCAGCTTCAGCCAGGATAGCATCGAGGATGTTTATCCACTGGACATATTCTTTAAAAATAGCCCCCTTCTGGCCAAACTTACCGAAGCCCATGGTTATACCGAGCGAAAGGAGATATTTCTCTCCGAGGCTAGGAAGCATCTATTGGTTCCACAGTACGGTTCGTCTAAGTATGGATCGGATCTGGTAGACGAGATGCAACTTTTGATTTGTCGCACCAAAGGACAAAAAAAGGTTAAGTATATTGCGCAAAAGATGGGTTATTCTGAAAGATACTGTCATTTGCTGTTTAACGAAGCGATTGGTATGTCCTTGAAACTATATTCAGAGGTTATTCGTTTTCAGAACGTGATTAAGATGTTCTTTCACCAAACCACTAACTTTTTGGAAGTGGCCTTGGCCAACAATTTACATGACCAAGCCCATCTTTATCATGTCGTTAAAAGGTTTACCTCTTACGCTCCCAGCGAGTATTTGAGGACTTTTTATAAATATGAGAATTTTGGCCTGCCCGTTAACGCAGTTCAGCGCGACTACAAAAACTCACCTGAGCAAGGTGAAAGTGAAATGCCAAAAGCGTTTCAAATTTGATTGTTCGAACTCCCACTCCCAGGAGGTTTCAATATAAAATGACCGAATCGAATAATACCGCTCCCCAGGAAAATCCCCAAAACAAAGTACCCGGCTACGCTTGGGTAATATTGTTATTGGTATATTTCGCTTCCATCGCAGCCCCGCTTAATCAGTTTAAGGTCCCGCCGGTCATGGGCCTGCTCATCGACAGCTATACCCTGACCCTGGCCGTGGCGGGCATGCTCATGGGCATTTTCGCCCTGATCGGGGCCATACTGGCCTTGCCCTCCGGCTTCATCATGGGCCGGATCGGCGTGAAGAACGCGGGCCTCACGGCCCTGTTCTTCCTGATGGCCGGGAGCGCCCTGGGCGCCGTGGCCACCACCACGACGGTCCTCATGACCAGCCGCGTCCTTGAGGGCGTGGGTATGTGCCTCATTTCCATCGTGGCCCCGACGGCCCTGGCCCACTGGTTCCCGCCCAACAAGCACGGCCTGGCCATGGGCATCTGGGGTACGTGGGTGCCGCTGGGCAGCATCATTTC
The DNA here is from genome assembly GCA_031278635.1 of Deltaproteobacteria bacterium. GTDB lineage: Bacteria > Desulfobacterota > Desulfarculia > Adiutricales > Adiutricaceae > JAIRNQ01. The sequence goes on from JAITKA010000005.1 coordinate 39,798, forward strand.
CTTCGCGATCTTCCCGTCCATAGCCGCCAAAAGCTCCTGGCCGGGCGTCGCCTGGGCCAGCTTCGGCTACACCGCCGTCCTGTTCGTCCTCTTCGCCATCCTCTTCCGCATGCCCAAGCCAGCGGACGGCTCCGGCCCCCCGGCCAAGCCGACCTTCCAGGCAGAGATGTCGAACATGGTCAACGTGGTCAACAAAAGCGGCCCCTGGCTCCTGGCCTTCTCTTTCTGCGGCTACATGATGCTGACCATCTCGCTCATTTCCTTCCTGCCCACCTATTTCGGCACGGTCAGGGGCATGGCTCCCCAGCAGGCAGCCAACGCCTCCCAGCTTTACCTCATCGCCAACATGCTGGGCATCTTCCTGGGCGGGGTCCTCTGCGACAAGTACGGTAGCCGCCGCGTGATCATGTACCCCTACATAATCGCGGCCATTATCATGATCTTCCTCTTCGCCCCGGGGAACCTCCTGTACGTAACCATGATCGCCGTGGCTTTCATCGGCCCCTTCGGCGTCACCCCCTCCTTCGCCGCCGCCCCCCAGCTGGTGGCCCCACAGGACGCCGGCCGCGCCATGGCCGTGCTGGCCCTGGGCCAAAACCTGGGCATGGCCGTGGGTCCCCCGATTTTCGGCAAGCTGGCCGAGACCTCCTGGACCTACGCCGCCTATTTCACCGTCCCGGTGGTCCTAATCGCCGCCTTCCTGGCCTCGCGCCTTAAAATCCGCTGACGGGCCACCCGTCCCCTAGGCGCGCGAACGCGAAAAGCCCCCGTCCAAACGGCCGGGGGCTTTCTCTTTGGGCAAGGCGGGCTGGCCTCAGTCGCTTTTGGGGAGCCACCAGTCATCGTCCCGGGTCAATTCCTCGAAAAGGCGGCTCAGGATATCCGGGGTGCCGAAATCGGCCGTTTTGGTAAGGACCGATAACTGCCCGGCCGAGGCGAAGACGATGCCTTGGGTCAGGTCGGAACGGATCCAGAGCTCGTCGAGATTCATGGCCATGAGGGTTTGCATGGCCAGATCCCCGCCGGAGATGAAGATGGATTTGTATTGGCGGTTCTTGACCAGATCGGCGGCCAGGATACCAAATTTCTCGTTTATGACCCTCAAGGGGTACTTTTCCTTAAACTCCTCGTCGTCGCCTTTGTCCGGCAGGGTGATGATCAAAGGGCGGGAATGGACCAAAAGGGGTACGGTCAAGCCGTGGTCGTTAAGGAGGTTTTCCACGTTTACCGTTAATATCTCGCCGTCGTGCTCGTCGGCCAAGATCTTGAACTGTTCGTTCAGTTTTTTGGAATAGGAGCCGCCGAAGAATATGATCGGCGTCTGGGGAACGGGCGGGTGGAACTCGTCCTCCAACCAGTTGCGGTTTCTGGTCGCGTAAAGGTCGGCCAGGATCCCGGCGAAGCCCAAAGACCCGGAAAACAAGACCCGGTCGGCGAATTCCCTCGACCCTTTAACCAAAAGGTCCAGGTCGTAGTCGAACTCGGCGTCGCAGGCCACGATGAACCGCGTGCCCTTGGAGAGAAACTCGTTTAATTTTTGTTCTATGGCGTCGGGACCGTTCCGGATCTCGTCGATTTCCAGCGACTCGACCCTGAGATCGTGATCCTCGGACATGACCATTTTCAGGCGGGAATCCAAGACGGGTTTGACGGGGTCCTGGGAGTATTGGGTGGTGTGGATGGGTTTATCCTCTACCATGTGGACGCCTTTTATGGTGGTCCGGCCCAATTCCGGGTCCGCCGGGGCGACCAGGGCGAAATCAAGCTCGTCGAAGGTTTTTAGGGCCGTGGCGATTTCATGCCCCACGCATCCCCTAAGGCAACTATCGATCCTCTTATATATAATTCTAGGTCTATGATCGTTTAAAAGAGACTTTATTTTCCCAAGGGCCTCGGGGATTTTGGACGGTTCGACCGCCCGCGTGTTGGCGTTTACCGCCAAAACTCCTTTTATCCCCGACCAATCGGCCTTTTTGAGGCTAACCAGTTTGACCGGGCCGCTTTTGGTGAATTTGGCCGCCGTATCGGTACAGCCGGTTAACGTGTCGGCAATAATTAGCGTTTCGATCATGGACTCGACTCACTTAGAAGCCTAGAGGCAACGAAAAAGTAACTTAAAACAAAATATAATTGTATTTTAAGTTTAAAATTAATGGCCAAAAAATATTTTCAAAAATATTAAAAATAGTTATTAACAGGCTTATATTTTACAACAAGTCTGAAAAATTTTTGGCGATTGTTTTAAGATCTCGATAAGCGATATTAAAATAAAAAATTAATCGTAAAAGTAAATCGCTATACGAAACCTTCTATTAGACTAATTCAAAAAGATTTTTCTGTTAATTTTAGGTGATTATTGAAGTCATTTTGGAATGGATAGGTTTTACGTGGTCACCAACAAGGAAAGGGTAAAATGGCCATGGTTCAAAGATCTTCCTGACACTTTCCAGCCGGGATGTGGCTGAGCGATCAAGGGGGCGAAAATCGTCGCTCAGAGAGAGGTTAAACTGATACATTATCTCTTTTGATTATACAGATTTTTGGCTTAAAGATCCAGAGCCATATAACTACCCGAATTTTAAGCTCTTCCTTTCCGACGATTGACAATAATACATGGACGCGCCGGCTCTTGAACCCCCGCCAACCCTTCCCGCGGCCCACTCGCCGGCCTTCATTGAAACGCCTATCCCCGCCCCGGCGAAAGATTGGCGGGGATAAAGAGGGCGTTGGGACTTAAAGCGGGAAATTCGCAAAGAAAGGTGGGTTTAAGGGGCCAAAATCTTACGTCTTTTGGAAAGGGGCGAGCCTTATCGGCGAAAAAGATTTTAGGGGTGGGTGGTTTTCGGTCGGCCCGGGGCGGTACCCCGTATGGTCAGAGGGCGGAAAACGGTACCGCGCGGTAATTCCCGGGGCAAGGGGAAGGCCGGCAGAGCCTAGGGCAAGCGGACTTTTGGCATGGTCAGGGCGCAATCCCCGCGTGTTTGTTTCGGGCCATCAGTTCCCGGCCGAAAGGACGGCGGTTACGTCGCCCCTACCGAGAACGTCTCTCAACCCGTCGGGGGTAATGCCCATTATTTTCCCCAATCGAGTGTAACCCCAAGTGTTGGTTCCATAGAAAATCACCATTTGGTTTCCTTGATACAGCATAATGTCCCCGATGACGGCCCTAATTCGCGTGTCGCCGGCGGTCAGGCTCTGGCCCAGCGAACCGACTTTTTCAAAGCCGCCATGGTCACGCATTTGAACGGTCAGGGGTTTGCCCGATAATAATACGGACAATTCCCTCGCCGCGGCGGTGTCCGCGTACGTGGCGGTGAGTGACGCGTCCCCGACCTTGAGATTAAAAGTCGCCATTTCGGATGTCTCCGTTTGGGATGGCGCCCCGGCCGGCGGCGCGCCTGACATATTGGCGGCCGCCCCCGTAGCGACGCTTTCGCGGACGTTTAGCGTCATGACCGAGAAGGCGAGGGCCGTTACCAGCGGAATCCATGGGCGCCTTCTCACGTCTGGGCCTCCCTACCAAGGTTGCGTCGTCGGCCCGACCGTAAACTCGCTTACGTTCGTACCCTCGGGCTGGTCGATGGCGAACGCGACGATATTGGCCACGCTGACCGGATCGATCGCGAATTTTTGATAGAGCGCCTCGAAGTGTTTCAACGTGTCCCCGTCGGTGATGGTGTTCAAAAGCTCGGTGTCGATCGCGGCCGGATAAATAGTGGCAGTGCGGATATTCGTTCCCTCCTCGGCGGATTCAATCCGCAGGGCCTCCAAAAGCGCCCGAACGGCCCATTTTGTCGAGCAGTAGACCGCGCTGCCGGGATAGGCCTTGAGGCCCGCCACCGACGAGGTGGCGATGACATGGCCGGACCTTTGCGCGATGAACCCGGGCAAAACGGCGGCGATACCGTTTATGACGCCTTTGAGGTTGACGTCCACCATCCGATCCCACTCGTCCGTCTGCAGTCTCGACAAAGGGGAGTTGGCCATGATCCCCGCGTTCAGGAATATGGCGTCCACTTTGCCATACTCCGCTATGGCGAGTTTGACCAGCTCCTGGCTGTCGGCGGGTTTGGTCACGTCGGTCACCCGGTAAACGGCGCGCCCGCCGTCAGCCCGCAGGGCCTCCGCGAGAGCCTTTAACCTATTCTCCCGGCGGGAACCGAGAACCAGGTTCGCGCCTTTTTTGGCCAGCAGCTTCGCCGTCGCCTCCCCGATGCCCGACGAGGCGCCTGTGACGATGACGGTTTTGTTTTCGATAGCCATGATTCATTCCTCCGTTATGGTTCTAATTATTCTTGCCGGTACCCCGCCGGCTATGGCGTTGGCGGGCACGTCACCCGTGACCACCGCGCCAGCCGCGATGATGGCGTTTTCGCCAATGGTAACCCCGGGCAAAACGGTCGCGTTGGCCCCTACCCAAACGTTCTTGCCTATCGCGATTGGGGCGGGCCGCAAATCGTGCCGCTCGCCGAAGGGGACCCCATGGTTTAGCGTGGCCAAAACCACGCAATGGCCGATTAGGGCCCCGTCGCCGATGGTTATCCCGCCTTGGTCTTGGAACCGGCAACCGGAATTGATGAACACGCCTTTGCCCAGGCTGATGTTTTTCCCGCAGTCCGAGTAAAAAGGCGGGAAAAGCCCGAAGTCCCCGTCAACCGGTTTGCCCGTCAATTCGGACATCAGGGCGCGGATTTCACCCGGCGTGCGGTAGGCGCCGTTCAGCTTCGCGGTTATACGTAGGGCTTCCTGGGCCGCCTCGTCCAGAAACCGGGACAACTCGGACCCCGCCCTGACATACTCGCCGTTTTTCAGGCGGGCCAAGAATTCGTTCGCTCGCAATGGGATACCCCCGTATTTCCGCGTAAAGAAAAATTTTAAGTCCCGGCCTAAAAAATAGCAAATACTTATATTGAATGATAAAATATGTTTATCAGGCATACTTAGTCATGCGGCAACGATGACTCCATAACGCGGTAGGGTATCATGGAACTACGGGTTTTAAGGTATTTTCTTGCGGTAGCGCAGGCGAGGAGCGTTTCCGGCGCGGCGGCTATCCTGCACCTCACCCAACCCACCCTTTCGCGCCAGCTTATTGACCTGGAGGATGAGCTTGGCGCGAAGCTGTTCGTCCGGGGCCGCAAATTCGCGCTCACGGAAAAGGGGGCCTTGTTGCGAAAAAGGGCCCAGGAAATCATCGAACTTGCCGACAAGGCGGCCGGGGAATTCTCGGCGCCCGGCGAAGCGGTAAGCGGGGCGATTCACATAGGCGGCGGCGAAACGGACGCCATGCGCCTGATCGCCAAGGCGGCGGTGAGTTTCAGCCGAAAACACCCGCGTGTGAGCTACCACCTGCACAGCGGGAACGCCGAGGACGTATCGGAGCGGCTCGACAAAGGGCTTTTGGATTTTGGTCTGATAATAGCCCCGACGGATTTACGCAAATACGACACGATCCGTTTGCCCGCCTCGGATACCTGGGGCCTTCTAATGCGCAAGGACAGCCCGCTAGCCAAGCTGGGCGCCATACGACCCGAGGACGTCAGGGACGTCCCCCTGATAAGCTCACGGCAGCGACTGGTGAGCGGCGAGTTGTCAAAATGGATTGGGCGGGATTTTGACGCCTTGAACGTCGTGGCTACCTACAACCTGATTTTCAACGCCGCCCTTATGGTCGAGGAGGGACTCGGCTACGCTTTTTGCCTCGACAAGCTCGTGAGCGCGGCGGGAAGCGAGGCGATGTGCTTCAAACCCCTTGACCCACCCCTTGAGTCAACGGTGAACATCGTCTGGAAAAAATATCAGGTATTCTCGAAGCCGGCGGAGAAATTTTTGCAAAGTTTGAGGGACGAATGGGGATGGGAGTGATAAATATGGCCATAGTTAGAGCGAAAGTTCCATTAACACCTAGACATGACCACTGTCTAGAACCATACAACCCATAGAGCCACCTTTTTCCCGGCACAGGTTTCGAACGAATAACCCAAGGTGGTACATGAGCCGGAATAGGAAAGGGCCGTTGGTTCTCAAGTCGCCGGAGTTAGCGACGCCGAATCTCAACGTTATAGGAGGGGTAGGCCAGATCAAACACAAATAGTGTCAAATCAGACCCTTAAGCGTGATAAACCGATTGAACGTTAACCAAATACAAAAGGCGGCAACCCATGATGTTAGCGAAGGAACCACTTGCTAACAAAAAGAGAGAGGAGCTACCGCCTAATGAATGGTTACACTGAATGGTAACAAGAGAGCCTCAAAAAAGACAGCCATAGATCAAGTCGCCGGAGTTCAGCCGGAGTTCACGCTTCAAGGCTCTCCCATTCCAAAATCTTTAGTGAATGGACCATTAATTTTTAAATTTTAGGCTATTGAAATACGATAGGCAGATTGGTTCTTGGGTTAAGTCGAGATCTTTTCCATAGTCCGGGCCGCCACCCATAATATTGTTGCCACATTCAAGTTTGATAAGTTTGTCTTTATGTAAAGCGAAATAGATCGCCGTCATGTAGGCTATATCGGCATTGCTTTGATAAGCCCTGAGTTTAACGGCGGGTATACTCCCCGAGCTAATGATTGGGTCTTGAGATAGAACCCCAGGTATCTGACTGGCTACTGTTTTCCAGAACTCATCTAATTTCTTGAGATCCCAGGTACCTTCTGTTTGTAATGTTGCTTCAGTAATATCATTGGGTAAGTTTTCAATACCTACCGTTAGGTAAAAAAAGGCATCCCCACTTCCTTCTTCGTCTTGATATACAAAAGTTTGTATATAATCTTCTTTAGAGAACTCCGAAATTTTTTCGTAGTCAGGTGGGTATATAAGGGTAAATTCATGACCAGCGGTTTGGGTATTTCTTTCAGAGCTGTACTCAACCCAAGTCGTTCCATCTTGCGAATAAACCGGCCCTGGGAAAACGACCATGACTAGAAAAAGCAAAGAAATAGCTAGCAAAGGAAGGGTTTTATTAATCATGGGAAAACCTCATATGGGATTGAGGCGTTGATTTTTCTGTTGTCACGGTTAGCGACATCGTACATCAACGCTATAGGTGGTAAAATTAAACTAATAATAAGCATCAAATAAGATTTATTATTATGATAAGGTTAAGGGTTGACTAAAAACATTATATCTTTAGATATTAGTAAATAAATTGATTGAACATGTATGAAGGCCTATTTAAATAAATGTAATGAATTTATGAATGAAATATAGAGATGACTGTTTTTTTAAGTGATTAGTTAATGGCAGATAGTAGTCATGATACCATATAACCATAACTAAGATTCCCGGGCAATGTCAATACGCATTGATTGATTATGCCCTTGATACTTATAGGCAGATTGGTTGTTAAATTAGCGTATAAAATTTTGTAACTTATTTGTAATCTAATTGTATCGGTCTGGTTACCGTACTTGAAAAATGAATCAAAAAAATGCTTGATACGAAAGATTATAGCTCACCCAAATTAGGTATACAAGATGGGTAAACGGGATGGCCTAATGAGATGGCCTAATGGGTGTGGTGCCGCGTATCGGGGATTCACCGGAAACGCTTGAGGGGGCGGGGCCGATAGGGCGCCCTTTGATTGGGGATGGCCAAAAGGTAAGCGCAAGATGGCGAGGCGCGACCGCCAGGGCCTGGGGGACTAAACGGCCAGGGGTCGGTTTGGGCGGGTTTTTCCGTGGGGGCTATGGGGAAGGTAGTGGGCCGGCCCCGGTTTGGCTAACGATGGCGTTATCGTCCGTCGCCTCGAACGGGGGCCGGCGGGATGGGGCTCACGAGGCGGCCTGGAGGAGGGGGAGGGGCTCGTCGTTCCCAAGGCGCGATATTTCGCCGAATTTGTCGGTCACCTTGAGGAAGATTTTGACCAAGGCCTCGTCGAAATGGGTACCCGCGCCCTCGACTATTATGTTTATGGCCTTATCCAGGGGCATGGGGGGCTTGTAGGGCCTTTCGGAGATTAGGGCGTCGAAGACGTCGGCTATGGCCATCAGGCGGCCCTCCAGGGGGATGTCGTAACCGGCGAGCCCGTTGGGGTAACCGGAGCCGTCCCACTTTTCGTGATGGGTGCCGGCGAAGATGGCCGCGTGGTGGAGGTAGCTGTGCTCGGAGGTTTTGGCGGCGATCTTGTTTATGGCCTCGACCCCGAACAGCACGTGCTTTTTCATCTCCTCGAATTCGTGGGGCTCGAGTCGCCCGGGCTTATTGAGGATGGCGTCGCTGATGGCTATTTTGCCCACGTCGTGGAGTTGGGCCGACTGGAGCAGGAAGTCCAGGTTCCAGTCACGGACCTCATCGTGGTAGAGCTTTTCCTCAACCATTTTGTTGAGGAGAACCTCAAGGTACATTTTAGTCCTGGTCACGTGGCCGCCGGTCATGTTGTCCCTAAACTCGACCATCTCGGCCAGGGTCGACAGGACGGCGTTCTGGAGGTCGAAGACCTCGCTGGTCTTTTGCTCCACCATGATTTGGAGGTTATCGTTGTAGTCCTTGAGCTTGGCCCTTTGGCTGACCATCAGGAGGTGGTTTTCGATCCTTTTGAGCAAAAGGGGCGCCGAGAAGGGCTTTATGACGTAATCTATGGCCCCGAGGCTGAGGCCCTCGAGCTCGCTGCTCTCGTCGTTCATCGAGGTCAGGAAGATGACCGGGATGTCGGCGAAGCGATCGTCGGCCTTGAGTTTTTTTATCGCCTCGTAACCGTCCATCTCCGGCATCATGACGTCCAAAAGGATGAGGCCGGGGCTCACGTGTTCGAGGAGTTGGAAAAGTTTGGCCGCCGAGGGCACGGGGTAGACCTCGTAGGCTTCCTTAAGCATGTTCTTGCCCATGGCCAGGTTGGCGATGTTGTCGTCAACGAGCATTATTTTGGTCCGTTTTGAATCCATGGGAAAATTCCTTTTATTATAAAAACCGGTAATGATCGGTTAATAGTTCGTGTTTAAATAATAATTCAAATCAGCGTATATATTTAGTATCGTCGTTTTGAGCCCGGCCCGCGCTGGGTGGATAGGCCCGGCGCGGGGGGGCGAAGGCTACGCCACGTTGGACAGGCGATCAAGGATCTGCTGGAAGTCCAGGTGGTCTATCTTTTCCCTGAGCCAGGGCGTTAAGTGGGGATCCTCGGAATACATGAACGACTCTAGCTCGTCGATGGCGTCGTCTATCCCGTCCATGTCATAGGAAGCGCAGGCGTCCTTTAGTTTCAAGAGGAGATTCGGATCCGGGGTTTCCTTGACGGGCCGGTTGTCCTGGGCCTCGTTGGCGGAAAGGATCTCCTCAAGGCCTTTGGTCAGGCCGTTCACGGCGTCAAGGAACTGTCGGTTATACGTCTTGACGTAATCGACGTCGCCGTCGGCGGCCTTGTGCTCGAGGTTTTCGGCCAGCTGGCCGACCTCCTTGGCGCAGATGCCGTAGCTGCTGCTCTTGACGCCATGTATGGCGATTATGTAGTTCTTAAGGTCGGCGTAATCGGGGTCGGTTAGCTGATCCATCAGCTCGGCCACGCTTAGGGCGTAGGACCTGACGACCTCCAGGTAGACCTCCTTGTCGCCGGAGAAGCGCTTGAGGCCCTCGCGGACGTCCAGGCCTTTGATCTTGGCCAGGGGCTCAAGGTCGTCGCCGTCCGGGGCGGGCGGCCCGGGGGCCGCGGTCCCGTCATGGCCGTTCGAACCGGACCCGTTCTTGCCGTTGGCCCCTTTGGGGTCACTGGCGGCCTTGGCGCCGGCCCCGCCCCCTTCGGGGGCGGGCTTGAGGCCCATGGCGTCGTCGACGATGTGTTGGACCTCGGCCGCCTCGGCCTCGAGTTTGGCGAGGTACTCGGCCTCCTTGACCTTGTCGCGGACGAACTGCCTTAGGGCCAGATCCATGCGCTTCATCTCGATGGGTTTGGTCAGGAAGGCCTGGAAGCCGTTCTCCAGGAACATCTTTTCGTTGCCGACTATGGCGTTGGCCGTCAGGGCGATGACGGGGATATTTCTGGCGTAGTCGGTACCGATGTCCTCGCGGATGCGGCGGACGGCCTCGATCCCGTCCATGCCGGGCATCATGTGATCCATGAACACGGCGTCGTAGAGGACCTTTTCCTCGGTGAGCTTATCGATGGCCGCCTGCCCGCTGGTCACGCAGTCGACCTGCATGCCGTAAGGCTTAAGCATGCCCCTGGCCACGTCCAGGTTCGCCTTGACGTCATCGACCACCAGGACCCTGGCGTAGGGCAGGGCCGTTATGGCCATGTCGTTTTGGAGCGTGCGGCTTTGCCTGAGCTCGAGGTTCTCGAGGTTATCGGCCACGTTCTTGCCGATGGGCACGTCGGTCACGAACTTCTGCTTGATGGTGATGGTGAAGGTCGAGCCCACGCCGTACTCGCTCTGGATTTCGATGCGGCCGTCCATCATCTCGACCAGGCTCTTGGTTATGGCTAGGCCCAGGCCGGTACCTTCTATTTTCCGGTTACTTTTGGTATCGACCTGGCTGTATTCGGAAAAGAGTTTCGAGAGGTCCTCGGGCTTTATGCCGATGCCGGTGTCCTTGACCTTGACGGTGAGGAAGAAATCGGAGCCGTCCCGCTCGCCGGTGACCGATAGGTCGACGTTTCCTTCCATGGTGTACTTAAAGGCGTTGCTCAGGAGGTTGTTGATCAGCTGCCTCAGCCGGAGCTCGTCGCCGAACAGGCGGCTAGGGAGCTTGGAGTCGAGCTCCAGGCCAAACTCTATGGGCTTGTCGGTGATGCGGATAAGGTTAACCGTCACCGTGTCGTTTATCAGGCTGGCCAGGTCGTAGTCGACGGGGATCAGCTCGAACCTCCCGGCCTCGATTTTGGTGATGTCGAGGATGTCGTTAACGATCCCCAGGAGGATTACGCCGGCCGAGTGGATCTTTTGCAGGCTTTCCTCCTGATCGTCCTCGTCGGTGTGGCCATGGAGGATCAGTTCCGAGAACCCGATGATGGCGTTTAGGGGCGTCCGCATCTCGTGGCTCATGTTGGCGAGGAAAGTGGTCTTGGCCTCGGAGGCGCTTTTGGCCTCGGAGGAAAGCTCGGCCACCTTGGCGTACTGTAACTCGATGGTCTTAAACTGCCTATCCAGGATGCCGGAGGCCCAGAAGGCCAGGAGGGCCCCGAGGCTCACGAACAGGATGGTCATGACCATCATGCCCCGGTCAACCTGGGCCGCGGGGGACTCAGAGATGGGCGCGGACACTCCCAACACCCAGCCCACCGGGGCGGTGGTGAGATGGGTAAAGACGACCACCCGTTCCTTGCCCTCGAAGGTGTAGCGCCCGCTCCCCGACTGGTATTTCAGTAGCCGCCTCATGGAAGCCTGGGTGGACAGGATGTCCTTGCTTTGGCCCGGATCCCAGAGGGGGTTGTAGCGGTTGCCGACGTAATAGCGCCTGTTGTTGGCTATAACCGTGCCCTCGCGGTCCACGATGAAGATTGAGCCGCTCTTCCACAGCTTGTAAGGTTCCAGGAGTTTGGTGAAGTGCCAGCCGGAGATGGTCACGCTCATGATCATGTTCGAGACGGGCACCAGGATGTAGAAGACCAGCTCGCCCGAGGGGTCATGCCTGGTCGTGGTGATGACCGAGTCGCCGTTAAAGGATCTCCTGGAGTAGTCGCCGAAAAGCATGTCCGGGCCGGCCTGGGGATAACCGTAGCCGGCCACGACCATCCCGCTTCTGGCCATGACGTTGATGGCCTTGAAATCGTGGTTTTTGGCGGTCTCGTCTTGCAGGATCCTCTGCCAGTTGTCCATCGGGGCGGCGTAAAGGCGATTCACGATGGCGTTCGCCCTCGACATCAGGAGGTTTATCTCCGCGGACACGAAGTGCTCGGCGATATCCATTATAACGGTCAGGTTACCCGTGACGGTCTGCTCGACGCCTTGCCTAATGAAATACAGACTGGTCCCGATGATGGTTATCACCACCATTATGACTATGCCGACGATGATCGAGAAAATTTTAAATCGGAAGGTCATGGCGTCACCCATTTTCGCCTCCCGGCCCTCCGCCGGGAAACGCCTTTAATTCCAATGCCAAAGGATATTTTTGGGCCAAAGGCTATCAATTTCGTTTCGTTTCCCTCGGCTCTGGGCCCCGAAATCGGGAGCGGGGTTAGGCCGTCGTTTTTGGATCTCATGGCTTTTGGTGTTTTACGGCCAACCGTTGACGCCGCCTTTGGAATCGGCGCCTCGGTTGGGTGTTCCCGGCGTCCGTCAGGGCCGTTACGCGACCCCAACGCCGGGTGCCTTCGTTAGGTTTCCCGGGGGCTGGGCAACCCCCGGGGGCTCATTCGTCAGGTCCCTTTGGCGAGCTGTGTCGCCGGGGGCCGTCGGTCGGTTCGGGGGGTCGGGCAAGCCCCCCGTGGGTTTAACGGCTGGACATTAAAAAAAATTCTAGGTAAACTAACGTTCATATAGGGTATGGTTGAAAGTTACTCGCCTGTCCTTGTGGGTTTTCCCGGTTTTCGGATTCGGCTTCGGCCGATCAAAACGAATGAACGGTCGTACATAAAGATTATAAGAAAAAATTTTTAATCGGTCAACAAGAAAATTGTAATAAAAACTACCGTTCAGCCGGCCTAATTTTTGGCTGAATTGACTTCAGTTATAATTATGGGAAAGTTTATTGGAAGATACATAGATAAGTTAGCCAAGAAATTTGTCAATATATAAACAGATAAAATTTATAAAATTATTTAATAGTTATGTTTGTTAACAATTAAGTGGGTAATGTCAGTTATATGTTCAATCTTGAGCAGACTACAATCTTCCTCGAGTCAGTCGCCTCACGCACCAAACAAATTTTCATTTTTTAAAAAATTACTAACGCTTGTTAGGCCACTAAATTTGTCTGCTTTCTGATCGAGCCTTGCGTTCGCAAGAAAATAAGCAATGTGACTAACGTATGTTAGTTCACTTTTGCCTATGGCCCGTACGCGTAGGGGGTAAAAACCAAACCGGGATCAAGCGGGGTTTTTGGCGGCCGGTTAAGCTTCGGTCTCGATTATGCCATTGATTTTCAATGGAAAAGCCATGGCCTTGGCCGCGAGATGGGGGGCCTGGAAGGGTCGGGGGCAAAAAAAGGCTTTGGTCCGGGCGGGATAGGGCTGTGGCCACGGATGCCTTACGGGCTGCGTTGGGGCACATTCGGCTGGCCAAAACCGGCAATATTTTGTAGTATGGCACATTAAGCTGGTATGGATGGAGGCTCCGGGACGGGCGAGGTTTTCGTGAGGCCGGGGAAAAAGCGTGGGATAGGCGGGCGTTTATAACCGTAGGGTCAAAATTTAGGACGATCGCGCTCAATTATGGAAAACAGAGAGAAAATCATAACCATCGACGGCCCGGCGGGTTCGGGCAAGTCCACCCTGGCCAGGAATCTGGCCCAGGCGCTGGGCTGGGCCAACCTCAACACGGGGTCCATGTACCGGGCCGTGGCCCTGGTGGCCAACGAGCGGGGGATCGCCCCCAGCCAGGAGAGGGAGGCCAAGGAGCTCGTGGATTCCATGGATCTGCGGCTGTATTGCGAGAACTCGGAGACGCTGGTCATAGTCGGTGACCGGGACGTGACCGGGCTTCTCGGGAGCCCGGAGGTCTCAAGGCTCAGTTCGCGGTACTCGGCCATCCCCGGGGTCAGGGAGGCCCTGCTGGGCGTCCAGAGGCGCATCGGGGAGAGGGGTTTTCTGGTGACCGAGGGGCGGGACATGGGCACGGTGGTCTTTCCCTGGGCGGCCCTCAAGTTCTTTCTCACGGCCTCCCCGGAGGTGCGGGCCCTGCGGCGCCAGGGGCAGCTGGCCAGGGAGGGGGTTTACGTCGAGATGGCGGAGATCCTGGCCGACATCGCCGCGAGGGACCACAGCGACAGCACCCGGGACGTGGCCCAACTTAAGCCCGCCTTGGGGGCCATTCACATCGACAGCTCAAACGTCAGCGCCTTCGAGGTCGAGACCGTGATGATCGGCCAGGCCAAGAAGGTCTTTGGCCTCTGAGCCCCCGCCTTTCTGGTTTTTCCCCGGAAGGGCTTGGGTCACCGTGGGGGCCCGCCAGGGGGGAACGGCGGGTAGCCGTGCGCCGTGGGCGGGAGTTGGCCGGCCGCGGCGGCCGAAACGGTGATAAGGCCAACGTGCTGGTTCCATTTCTGGAGCCCGTGTAGGAGCTCCCGCTCCAATACGCCCCTCTGGGCGGCGTAGAATTCCGTGATGAACTGGCGCTCGTGGCCAGGCGGGATGGGATCGGGGTAGCCTATGCGGGCTTTTATTTTTTGGGCCACCAGGTCCAGGCCGGACAGGGGGGCCCCTTTGGGCATGGGCAGCCCGTCGGCCCGGCGGAGCATGTCCTCCAGTATCCGGAGCTCGTGGTAGCCGTAGATGTCCAGCTGGGCGGGGGTGAAGGCGAAGGCGCCTTGGGCCGTGGGGGCGGCCTGGCTTAGATCCTCCAGCAGCGTCGGCTCGGGCCGGGTTATGACCATGGTCCCGCCGATGGTGTCGCCCAGCCTAAGGCGGTCACGGGTTACGAGCGGGAGGAAGGAGGCCCCGATGACCCAGACGAAAAGGAGCCACGAGTAATCGCCGGTCGCCATCCCGGCCGGGACGGAGAAGAAGAAATAAAGGGGGATGTAGTACTCCAGCTGCCTTGTGAGGTTCCTGGCCACGATGGCCGTGGGCGTCAGCTCGCCGCCGCGGCGGTTCACGACCATGATGCGGGCCATGGCCTTGCCGGGGGTCCTCCCGCGCCAGGCGAGCTCGAAAAAAATGAAGTAGACGTTGAAGACGATGAACGAGAGGAGTTTGGCCAGCGAGGAGGCCACATCGGGGGAAAAGTCGGTGGCCTCCAGGATGGCGTAAACGATGAACATGGCGAAGAGGATTATCAGCGTGTCGAACAGGAAGGCCGAGAAGCGGGCGTCGTGCGGGGCCAGGATCATGTGCAGGGTCAGGCCCTCGGGGCTCACGATGGTCCGCAGGAGGCGCGGGGGTTTCGCGGCCCCGGCCTGGGCGGGGGTGCGGGGGTCCCGGTTCCCGGAAGGGCGGGGGCCGGCCTGACGGGTGGGCCTTATGGGGGCGGCCTGGGTCATGGGGCGCCGCCCGCGGGGTTGGCGGGGTCCTTTCGCCCGCTCATGAAGTACAGTAGCCAGAAGGCGCCCGTGGCGAGGGCTATGGCCAACCGGGTGACGGTGTTGTCGATCAGTTGCCGAAAGCAGCCTTCCAGGATGCCGGCCACGAAGAGCATGATTATGACCCCAATCATGACCGTCGCGGCGTCGCCGCCGCTTTTGCCGAGGTTCTCGAGCCTGGAGCCCTGGCCGGGCAGGATGATCTTCTCGGCGAGGCTAAGGCCCGCCGCCCCGGCCAGGACGATGGCCGCGAGTTCCGTCACCCCGTGGATGCACAGCCAGCCCATGAACTCTATCCCCAGTCCCTTCTCGAAGTGAAGGGCGATGATGGAGCCCATCATCAGCCCGTTGGAAATGATGAGCATGACCGTGGGGATGCCCAGGAGAAAGCCGAAACTGAAGCAAAAGATGGCCACGATGGTGTTGTGGCGGAAGAGGAAGGTGGCGAAGTGGACCAGCGCCTCTTCCAGGCCGCGCCAGCCGCCATAAATTTTTGCGGCCAGTTGCTCCCTCGTGGCCGAGAAATCGCGGCCCATGGCTAGGTCTCTGGAAATGAAAATATCGTAATTGCCGTTATCGATAACCACGGCCATGTAGGCGGCTAGGGTCGAGAGGAAGGTCAGGACGAAAGCAATCAGGATATGGTATTTTAGGGCGCGAACGGAGCGGGGGAGACCGGTTTTGAAAAACTTACCGGCCAGCCCCAGGATGGAGTCCCTGGGCCCATAGACGGCCAGATAGGCCCTGAGCGACAGGGCCTCAAGGTAACCCACCAGGTAGCGGTCCAGGATGGTGCCCCTGGCCACGGCCAGCGACGAGAGCTCGGCCTGGTAAAGCAAGGGCAGGTCCATGGCTTCCTTGTCGGTCAGGGAGTCAAGGCCCTTTTTCTCGAGCTTGGAGACCAGGGCCTCGAGCCTCAGCCAGCTCCCCTCCCGGCCTTTCCTGAAGCGGGCGCTGCGGATATGCGCGTCGGGCTGGTAGCCCTGGGCCGGGCCCACGGGGCCCCCGGGGCCCATTGGTCCCGCGGGGCCCATTGGGGACGCGGTCGGCGGGGTGTATTGGTTATGGGCCATCAGAGTAGGCCCCTCCGTTTTATGGCCAGGTACTTGTTCAGGATGGCCGCCGAGAGGGCCTTGGGCGGGACGTTCACGGCCTGGACGCCGAGCCTGGTCAGCCTCTCCAGGACGATGGCCCTGTCGCGGATGAAGGAATCGGCGATGACGGAGCCGGCGATGTCCAGGGCGCTCCTGGGCTCCCTGTCCCTATGGCTTTCCAGGATGGGGTCGGGCGAGCAGACGAAAATGACCGAGTGTTTCTTGGAAAGGGAATTGAGGGCCTCGATCATGAACTCGGCGGAAATGTGGTCGATGAACTCGGTGAAAAAAATAATCAGCGAGCGATGGGGGACCCTCGCCCGGAGATCGGCCATGCAGGCGGCGAAATTCGTCTCTTCGTGGCTGTAATTAAGGCCGGCGGTGAAGGCCTGGAGGCGCGAGAAGAACGAGCGCCCCTGGCCCGGTTTCAAGAAGGCGTTGAAAGTCATGGCGAAATCCGCCGCCCCGACCATGTCGCCGCTCAGGAGGCCGACCCAGGCCATGAGGAGGGCGGCCCTGACGTAATGATCGAGCTTGGGCAGGCCGTAAACGGGCTCCCGCATCAGCCTCCCGGTGTCGAAGGCCAATATGACGTGGTGGTTCCTTTCCTGCCTGAACTCCTTGGCCAAAAGCTTGTGGTGGCGGGCCGAGCGCTTCCAGTCGATGAAACGGTTATCCATGCCCTGGTAATATTCCGCCAGGGAGTCGAACTCGGTGCCCTCGCCCCTGAAAGGCTGGAGCTTCAGGCCCGGATCGGTCTCCCTCAGGAAAAACGAGAGGGCCTTCTCGTGGAGCCCCACGACCGACTGGATCGAGTCGGCGGTGAGCCCGCGCATGTCTACGGCCCTTTTGAAATAACACAGCCCGAGCGGGCCCGGCCAGCGAAGCCACAGGGTGCGGTACTCGATCCTGCCCCTCCGCCCGGGGCGCACGGAAACGGCCAGATCCAGGGACTTGCCAGGCATGGTCCCGGCGACGGCGGGGCCCGCGGCGTCGCTCAGGGGGCCGGCCAGCTCGAGGGCGGCCTCGAAGCGGGGGCCGTAGCCCAGGGCCTTTTCCGTGGCCCTGAGGCGCACGGTCACCTTGGCCTCCTGGCCGACGGGTATGGTGGCCGGGTACTCGTGATTGACCTCGATTGCCATGGTTTTGCCGAGGAGGTAATCCAGGGCCAGGAGGGCCAGGCAAGCGAGCGGGTAGACGAGGGCCCAAAAGGGCTGGCTCCCGAAACCGGCCAAAAGCAAGGCGGCCAGGGGCACCGAGACGGCGAACAGCCAGGCCAGCCTGACGGTGGGGCGGGTCATCTCGGGGCCGGGGTCTGGGCCAGGATGGCCTCGACCGCCTGGTCGGGGGTGAGCCCGTCCATGTCGGCGGCCGGGGTCATGATAAGGCGGTGGCGAAAGAGCGGCTTGGCCAGAAACTTGACGTCGTCGGGGATCACGTAATTCCGGCCCCAGAGGGCCGCCCAGGCCCTGGAGACGGAGGCCAGCATGGTGGCCGCCCTGGTCGAGGCCCCGGTTTCTATGATGGGGCTGGTCCGGGTGGCCCTGACGAGATCGACCACGTAGGCCAGGATATCGTCCGAGACCAGGACCGAGGCCACGGTCTCCCGGGCCTCTTTGAGGCCCTGGGCGTTCATGACCGGCTTAAGGCCGCTTTGGCCCGGGTCGGGCATTATCGCCCCCCGGCCGTGGCGCCTTACGACCTCGATCTCCTCCTCCCGGACCGGGTAGCCGATGGCCACCTTGAACAGGAAGCGGTCGAGCTGGGCCTCCGGCAGGGGATAGGTCCCCTGTTGCTCGATGGGGTTTTGTGTGGCCACGACCATGAACTCGGAACCGAGTGGCATGGTCTGCCGGTCGATGGTCACCTTGCGCTCGTTCATGGCCTGGAGCAGGGCCGCCTGGGTCTTGGGCGGGGTCCGGTTTATCTCGTCGGCCAGAAGGATTTGGGTGAAAATGGGCCCGGGGGTCAGCGTGAACTCGTTGGTCTGGAAATTAAACAGGTTTGTCCCCAGGATGTCCCCTGGCATCATGTCGGGGGTGAACTGGATGCGGCCGAATTCCAGGGACAGGGCCCCGGCGAGCGACTGGACCAGAAGGGTTTTGCCGGTCCCGGGGACGCCCTCCAAGAGCACGTGCCCGCCGCAAAGGAGGCTGGCCAGGATAAGGTCCACGGCCCGGGCCTGGCCGACCAAAACCTTGGCTATCTCGTTTCTCAGATCATTGGCGGCTATGGCCAGGGCGGGTAGATCCACTTTCCAGCTCCTTGCGGAATTTATAAAGTTTGGCCGCGCGGTCGAGCATGGCTTGCCCGGAATTGCCGGCCCTGGCCTTGGCGCCCATGGCCTTTAGGGAAGAGAGGCCGGGGCTCACGCCCTTGGCCCTGGCCGCCCGGTCAAGCCAGCGCGTCAAGTCGTCGTCGGGGAGAGCCGGGGCGTGGAGGGCCTTTCCGGCCCACTGGACGGTCATCCTCCGGTAGGCCTCCAGGACCGCCGGCAGCAAATTGGGCCTGGCCATTAACCTGGAGCTATTTTCTATCAGTTTCGACTTGCCGAAAGCGACCCCCTGGGGGACGGGGACCGCGCCCCCGAAACGTTTGCCGAGGGCGGCGGCGAAAATGATGGCCGAGCAAACGATCAGGATGGTCACGATTATCAAGGGATACTCGAGAAGCGGCCCGAAAACGGGGGAGCCCGAGAAATCGCCCTGGGGGTTGCCGGTCAAGGCCTCGAAAAAGGCCACCCGGTCGGACAGGCGCTCCCGCCCGACGACGTAGCCGATCAGGCCCAGGGTGAAGGCGGCGTTCTCGCCCTGGCCAAGGCCCATGTTGTTGGCCACGTCCGGATCGGAGACGGCGTAAACGACCATTTTTGCCGTCTCGAAGCGCCCGACCAGGATGCCCCCGGGCGCCCAGACGATGGGCTCCACGCCCAGGCCGTCGTTGGCGCACCAGAGCTGGATTTCCCCCTGGCCCGCCGGTGCCGGGCCATCGAAGGCCAACGAAAACCCCTCGGGCCCTGGCCAGGGGACCCTTTCGACCACCGGGACCATGGTCCGTTCCATCATGAGCGAGATGGCCCATTCCGGTAACGACTTGTCCGCAAGGCTCTCCTCGGCCACCCAACCGGCCACGTCCGGGTGGCTCGAGTAACCCCACTTGTTGGCGAAAACCAAGGCCGTTAGCTTCCCGCCGGAGTGGCGCTCGTTGGCCTTATCGTAGATGATGGCGGAGATGCCGTTGACCACAAGCGTCAGCTCGCCGACCTGGCCGTGATCGGAAGTCCGCCCCAAGCGCCTGACGCCCTGGTCCCCGTTTGCACCCAACATATCGTACAGTCCTGCGAAACCCACGGCAGATGGCGATAAAATAGTGTCCTTCGGGGCATATTTTGAGATGCCGTTTTTGGGTTTAAGTTGCGGCACCACGAGAAATATCAAAACCAGGCCGACGGCGATGGTCGCGACCAGGATAAGGACGCCGATAAAAGTCGGATCGTATTTTTTCCGCTCGCTCAAAGGCTTTCCCAAAAATAAACGGCTGGCCCTGGGGCTTGGTTGTGGCCCCCCACGCCCAAAGGCTTTCCCGGAGATAAACGGCTGGCCTAGGGTTTGGTTGTGGCCCCGGACAAGATGGCCAGGAAGCCGTCGAAGGTATCCCTCAGGCCGCGGTACTGGTCCATGTCGGGCCTGAGCCCCCCAAACCACGTGGGCTCGACGGCCCCGACGATTTGGCCCAGGGATTGGGTGGCGGCGGGGGCCAGGTTGAGGGAATCGACTATCTCCCGGCTGGTGAAGGAGCTGGGGAGGGCGACGTTGGCCCGTTTTTTTAACTCCTCGATGGTCTCCAGCAAAAGGAGGTGCATGGCCTCGACTATGCGCCCCTGGCCGGCCAGGTCGTCGGCCTTCAGTCCCGTGTCGATCAGCGCCTTGGTGTCGATGTCGCCATCGGCCGCCTTTACCCCCGGGTCTTTCTTTGGCGCGGCTTTTATCGCCCCCACTATGGCCTTGAAGAGCAAATAAAGGAGGATGACGGCCGTGGCCACGGCCATGACGATGAAGGGCTCCCTGGGGATTTTGGCCAAGAAACGTTGACGGGGCGGGGCCGGGCCCCCTTTCTCGGTCTGGAGGTTATACCGCTTGACCGAGCGCCGGAAGGTCTCGCCGGCCTTGGACGCGTCGGCCCAGGCCGGCGGCGCCGAAGGCTCCCCCGGAGCCGCCTGGGCCCAAAGGGCCCCCGGGGCCAAAAGCAGGCAGGCCAAAACGAGGGCGGCCCCCGCCCGGGCGGGGGTTTTGAAAAAACCCGAAAGGTTGGAGGGCTCGTGGGCCATGTTCCCGCGTTGAGTAAAAATGTAAGGGGCGAAAGGGTTTTTGGCGCGATAACCGTGTGATTGCTGGGATGATTCTAGCCCAGAGGGGTGGGCTTGTCAAATAGGCCGGTGGGGTCGGTCATTAGGAGGGGAGGCTTGGGTCGGGCTCGGTGAGGTTCAGGCTTTCCTCGTAGCGGGGGATGATCTCGGAGGGGGGGCCGGAGGCGACGATGCGGCCGGCGTCCATCCAGTGGATTATGTCGCAGTCGAGCACGGTGGTCAGGCGGTGGGCGATGACTATGGTGGTCATCTGGCCCTTGACGTTGTGGATGGTGTTCCGGATGGCGTTTTCGTTGGCCTGGTCAAGGGCGCTTGTGGCCTCATCGAAGATGATGACCTCGGGCTTGGCGAAGAGGGCCCTGGCTATGGCCACCCGCTGGGCCTCGCCCCCGGAGAGCGAGCGGCCGGAGGATCCGGCCAGCTCGATATCGAGGTTTTTGGGGTCCCTGACGACGAAATCAAGGGCGGCCAGCTTGCAGGCGGCCAGGACCTTGCCGCGGTCGTAATCCCGGCCCCATTCGCTGAAGGCCACGTTGTCGGCGAGGGTCCCCTCCATGAGCAGGGGGTTTTGGGGGACGTAGCCGAGCTTGAGGAGATAGGCCGCCCGGGCCGAGGGGGTCGGTTCCTTTCCGTCGATCTCGAATATGCCCCCCGTGGGGGAGACCAGGCCCGAGAGGAGGAGGGCCAGGGTGCTTTTCCCCGCCCCGGAGGGCCCTATGAGGCCGACGTTTTGGCCCTTCCCGATGGTGATGCTGACGTTTTTCAGGATGAGGTCCTGGGTGTCCGGGTAGTGGAAGTAGGCCTTTTTCAGGGTCAGGGTCTCCCGGAACTCGAAATCCGGGTCCGGCTCGGGCAGGGGCTCGGGATCCTCTTTGGCGAAGCCCTCCAGGAGATCCAGGCACAGCATGCCCCTCTGCCTGTTGCCCCGGATGGCCACGCTGTAGGCGAGGCTCCTCGTGACTATCGGGAGTATCCTCCAGGCGGTGAGCATCAGTATCGAGGCGGCGGCGACTATCTCCTCCATGGGGATGTGCCGCGAGAGCATGTAGATAACCAGGCCGCCTATGGTACAAAAACCCACGCATTCCATGATTATCGAGGGTATGTAGGTACTAAAGGTGACAAAGATCCTAGCTTTAAGGCCTTTGTTTATGGCATGTTCCATTTTCTGGATGGCCATATCCTGCTGGTGGTAGGTGATTATCTCCCTGACGCCTTTGGTCATGGCCAGCATGACCATGTTTTCCTCCACCGAGGTCTCGGTGTGGATTTTCCCGGCCCTGTCGAGGTGGTTTTTGATGGAGGTATAGAGGGCCAGGCTCGAGACGGAGAAGCAGACCACGACCACCAGGGTAAGCTTGGGCTGGGCGATGAACAGGCTGACGAAAAGGAACAGGCAGCAGATGATGTTGGTGTATAGCGATAAAAGCTGCACCGTTAGGCTGGCTAGGGCATCCCTTAGGAGTATTTTATGGACTATGCCCGAGCTCTCGGCGGATATATGCCAGTAATATGACTTACTCAGGAAGCGTTTTATGGTCTCCCTGGCTGCGTAATTTGCGACTTTCTCGGAATATGACGTGGTGGAGTGACTGGTAATGGCCGACAAAACGCTCTTGAGGCAGACGAAAAGGATCATGAAGGAGCTGGTGAAACCGACCATCCTCCTCGGGGTGGAGACGTAATCGCCCAGGGGCGGGACCAAATCGAGAAAGGCCCGGACCAGGAAATGGTTCATGGCCGCCTCGGGCGAGGCCACGCTGATGGCGAAAAGGGAGAGGACCAGAAGGGTGAGCGTCTCGGTCATGGCCGAGGTCACCTGGAGGAAAAAGACGAACCAGTAGGAGAATTTAAGGCGCCTGGGCAAGACCCGGTAGATGCGCAGGCTGTCGCTGACGATGAAGTCCCAGAACATGCCGGGCAACTTATGCGGCCAGACGAATTTCATCTCTTACCCTTGGCCCTTGGCCGCTGGCCCCGGCCCTTTTTCGGGCCGGCGGGCCCCGGCCCGGCCGGCTTGCGAGGCTCCCGGCCCTGGACCGGGAGATCCCGGACCGGGCGCTTGAGGCAATAAGCCAGAAGGATTACGCCGATGGCCAGCATCGGGAGCGACAGGATCTGGCCGCGGCTAAGGAAAAGCTGGTCGTTCGCTCCCTGGCGCTCCTTTATGAACTCCACCAGGAAGCGCCCCAGGAAATAGAGGATCAAAAACAGGGCCGAGAGGACCCCGCGGGGCCGGTTTTGGCGGCCCAGGAGGCGGTCGGCCGCCCCCAGGGCGGCCAGGACGAAAAGGCCCATGGCGAACTCGACCAGCTGGCTGGGGTAGCGGGGCGGGCAGAGCTCGGGCGGCAGCTGCTCGTAGACGGGGAACCTGACCCCGAACGGGCCGTCGGTTACCCGGCCCACGATCTCGGAGTTGAAAAAATTGCCCAGCCTGACCATGGCCGCCCCCAGGGCGGCGGAAAAGGAGAAGCGGTCGGTCACGGCCAAAACGGGCAGCCGGTGCCTTTTGGCGTACCAGATAAGGGCCAGCGCAAGGCCGATGGTCGCCCCGTGACTGGCGAGGCCCCCCTCCCAGACCCTGAACAGCCAGGCGGGGTCCCTAAGCAGCCGGTCTATATTATAAAAGAGGACGTGCCCCAGGCGGGCCCCAAGGATAAGCCCGACGAAGCCCGGCAGGATGATGTCGTAGGCGTCGTCGGCGGTCCCCCCGGCCCGTCTCGTCTGGCGGTAAAAGAGGACGAAGCCCCCCAAAAAGACCAGGGAAAATATGAGGCCGTAATAGCGGACGGCAAGCCCCGTCCCAGGGACCTGAAACAATACCGGATCGATGTCCCAAACGAGAGCCATGGCGCGAGTCCGCTAACCTCCCCAAAAACCCAAATAAGCCTGGGTAAAAACGCGAATGATGTGGGGCTATGCCCCCGTGGCCGGGCCGGCCGCCCCGAAAATGATGTGGGGCTATGCCCCCGTGGACGGGCCGGCCGCCCCGAAATGGTCACACGGAACGGCCCCCTGATCAAAAACGGGCCGGGCTAAGAAAAAATCCAGGGCCCTTGCGGGACCCTGGATTTTTCAAGGGTTATCCACGGGGCCCCGGGGGGACCCCTTTGGGAAAACGCGGTCGATTACTGGACGTCGGATCCGGTGAAGACGCCAACCACGCGGCGGTTTTCGGCCCGGCCGGCGGCGGTGTCGTTATCGGCGACCGGCCTGGACTCGCCATAGCCAACCGAGGTGACCTTGCCGGGGCTGACGCCGAAGTTGGAGACCAGGACGTTGCGGACGGCGTTCGCCCGGCGCTCCGAGAGCCTCTGGTTGTAATCGTCGTTACCGATGCTGTCGGTGTGGCCCTCGACCACGGCGGTGGAGCCGGGATGGGCGTTCAGGAAGTCGGCGACTTTCTTGACCTCGGGCAGGTAAGCCTTCTTGACGACGGCCCTGTCGAAGTCAAACTTGATATCCATGCGGATGGTCACGGTGATGGGGCAGCCATCGGCGTCGACCCTGTAGCCGGCGGGGGTCCCGGGGCACTTGTCGTAGGGATCGCAGACGCCGTCGCCGTCCTCATCGCGGCAAACGGGATTGGCGCCAACCTGGAAGGTCAGACCGGCGGTGATGGCCGGGGCGTTGAAATTGGCGCGCTGGGTCCTCGTGAAACCATAGGTGTCGTTGAACTCGACCCTCAGGGCGATCACTTCGTTAAAGAACAGCTTGAAACCGATGCCGGCGTTGGCGGACATGGTCGAATAGTTATGGTATCCGGGCCTGTCGCGAGCCAACCACATTCCGCCTAAGCCCAAGGTGACGTACGGGGTGAACTTGGTGCCGGTGTCGAAATGATAAATGGCGTTCAGGCGGGCCATGGTCACGTCGTTATTGTACGACCTGCGGGTAATGCCCCTCCACCTCGGCAAATAGCCGTCATCGTCCAGATTGGGGGCGAAATAGCCAAAAGCCTCGATGCCCCAGTTCTGCGTGAAGTTGTAGCCCAAGCCCAAACCGTAAATGCCACCGTTTTGCAGGGCAATCTCGTGATTGGGGAACATGTAGCCGCCCATGATGCTTATATGGACGGTTTCGCCGGACATTTGTGCCCTTGCCATATTCGGAACGCAAAGGGCAGCGACTGCCAAAATCGCCAAAATCAAGAACTTGTTTTTCATCGTGTTTTCCTTGCTCAAACTTAACCCGGCCCTCAGCCAAGGTGATGGGGGACGTTTGGGATTAACCCTAAACGACCGTTAGTATAAAGATATAAACCTATTGGACTTAAATTTCCAAATCCCCATTTTAAACGAAAAAACTTCAGAGTAATAAAAAATAAAACTAAATATAATTTGGTTTACCCTAAGCCAAATTTAACTTAACTTTATTAGCGTTTTTATCGCTCCCAGTTTTTCCCGCCTAAAATCAAAAGCCCGGGGACCGGCGATTAACGTCCAAGGGATTCGATTTGCCCAATGAATCCCTCTCGGTTGGTTACATACCCGGCCCTAAACGTTTAGACCGTCCGGGCAGGGTTGCCTGCGTTAGGAAAATAACATATGTTCGCTCTTAATATTGTCGAGTGAACTTCATAACAACTTAACACAAATCCGCCATAAAATAAAGCGAATTCATGGCCTTGAATGAATCCAGCCCCCGGCGGGCGACAATGCCGTCCGCGGGCGCGGATTTGGCCTGATTAAGAAGAAATTAGGAAAACGTAAGAAAAGACCCCTTACGTATCCTTTGACACCGATTTATAATATCAATAAAAATCTTCAGTCTCAAGAAAAATTGTAAGGCCTTATGAATTATTTTAACTGGACCACCTCCGATGGAACCAGCCCGGCGGAAATAACCCATTGGCCCGGCCGGACGGCCGGGCGTACGAACCCATTGAGACACGTTAATGATATCACAAAAACCTTTAGCCACAAGAAAAATTTAAGGCCCATGTCAGGCCATGGGCCCCGAAAAGGCCCGTCCCCGGGGATGGCGTCCGGTTAACTGGGCGAAATCAATGGTAAAATATCGCCTTTTTGGTGCCCCCGTCTCACAATTCGCTCACGAAGCGCTTTTTTTTGGCCCCGCCGGCCGGGGGGGCTTTCCGGCGGGCCAATTTGGCCCGGTAAAGCCATGCGAGGCAAAAAAGGGCCGTGCCCAGGCCCATGAGGGGGGCGACCAGGTAGCCGCCCCTGGAAAAAAGGGTGGGCGGGGATTTCGGGGGCAAATCCAGGGGCCAGACCAGGGCCCGGATCTCGTTTTGGACGGAGCGATGGGTGATCCGGCCGCTGGGGGCGATTATGGCCGAGATGCCGTTGTTGGCGGCCCTGACCAAGGGGAGCCTCGTCTCGACGGCCCTCAGGGCCGAGTGGGCCAGGTGCTGGTCAGGGGCCATGGTCAGGTTGAACCAGGCGTCGTTGGTGGTCACGATCAAAAGGTCGGCCCCGGCCCTGGCCCTGTCGCGGGCGAGGCCCGGGAAGATGGACTCGAAGCAGATGAGCTGGCCCAGCCTGAGGCCGTCCAGGGCCATGGGCGGTTTTTTGAGGCCCGGGCTGTAGGTCCCGGCCGCCCCCAGGACGCCCTGGAGGAACGGCCACCTCAAAAAGGGGAGAACGTCCGAGAGGGGGACGTACTCGCCGAAGGGGACCAGGTGGGATTTATCGTAGGTACCCAGAACCTTCCCCCCCGAGACCAGCCAGGCTCGGTTATGTAGCCTGAGCCTTCCATCCTCGTCGTAGTCGCCCGAGGCCAGGCCCACCAGCATGGGCATGGCGAATTCGTCCAGGGTTTGGTCCATCCAGGCCGTCTCCACCGGGTCCAGACCGTAGATGAAAGGGACGGCCGTTTCCGGCCAGATGGTCAGCCAGGGCTTGGCCTGGGCGGAGGCCCCAAGGAGCGACGCGAAGCGGGCCAGTATCTCGTCCCGGAAATTGGGGTCCCACTTCTCGTCCTGGGGCACCGAGGCCTGCAGGATGGAGACGCTCCTCTTCCCGCCCCCGGCCGCCGCCTGGGCCAGGTCGTCGAAAAGGCCCAGGCGGTACCGGCCGTAGCCGAACATGGCCACCAAAAGGAGAACGGCGGTCGCGAGCGAGGCCAGGGTCCTTTTGGGCCAGGCCCGGTAGGCGAAGATCTGGGCGAGGAGTATGGACACGAGGGCCACGGGGAAGCCGAGGCCGTAGACGCCCACAAGGTCGGCCGCCCCGATGAAATCGAGGCTTCCCGAGAGGCCGCCCGCGAGGGGGGTCCAGTTGAAGCCGGTGAAGACGAAGTTTTTCAGGTAATCGAAGCCGACCCAGAGGAAGGCCCCGAGCATGGGGACGCCCAGAAGGCGGCTATCGAGGGGGGCCTCCAGGTGGGCCCTTTGGGACATGAAGGCGGCCCAGAGGCCGTTGTAGAGGGCGAGGTAGGCGGCGAGGACCAAAAGGACCAAAAAGCCGCCCGCGGGGCCCAGGCCCCCGTAGCCGGCCATGACCCCCGCCAGCCAGTAGAAACCGGACAGGCCCAGGGCCATGCCGTAGGCCCAGCCGAAGAGGAAGGCCCTTTTGAAGCCCTGGCCGAATATGGCCCGCCACAGCGGGATCAGGCACAAGAAAGTCAGCGGCCAGAGACCGAACCTGGGCCAGGCCAGGGTCTGGGCCAGCCCGCCCAGGGCGGACAGGCCAAGGCCGGGCCAGAGGCCGACGGGCCTGGGGAGGGCCCCGGCCGCCGGCTTGGCCGCGGGAACGGGGGCGGTCACGGGACGAGGGCCTCCATCATGGAGCAGCAAAGGCCCGAGCCTATGCCCATGAGCCCCAGGCGCTGGCCCTGCCGGATGAGGCCCTTTTCCCAGGCGAGGTCGAAGGTGAAGGGCACGGCCACCGGTCCCATGTTGCCGTATTCGGGGTAGGTCTCGACGAGGGCGGCCGGGTTCAGGTCCAGGGCCTGCCTGAAGCGTTTGGTGTTGACCTCGCTCACCTGGTGGCAAATGATCAAATCGAAGGAGGACCCCGTCCAGCCGAAGAGGTTGCCCCCCCTGTCGAAGGTGGCCCGGGCCAGCTCCACCCCGGACTCAAGGAGCCCGGTCGAGTCGGTGGTCATGGAGGTGAAATCCCCCCTGCAGAAGTGATTGCCGGTGGCGTCGGAACGGCTGACCGAGCAGATCAGCCTGGGCGCCGCGGGGTGGCGGTCCGCAGGTCCCACGACCATGGCGGCGCCGCCGCTGCCCAGGGTCAGGGAGGCGAAATTGTCGAAAAAATCCTTGACCGTGATCTCGGGGGCCAGGAGTTTGGTGATGGTGTTTTCCAGGAGGGGGCGGCTGTTTTCCCCGGCCACCACCAGGACGTACTCGGAGAGGTCGGCCTCTATCCTAAGGGCGGCCAGCTCCAGGCCGTCGATGAAGCCCAGGCAGGCGCTCCCCAGATCGAGGCTCTTCACGCCCCCGCCGAGGCCCAGGGCGGCCTGGATGGCCGAGGCCATGGAGGGTTCCAAAAAATCCCGGCCGACGGATGCGCTGTAGATCGTGTCGATCATGGTCCTGTCCAGGCCCTTGGAAAACAGCCTCTCGGCGGCCCGGATGGAACCCCGGCTGGGCGGCCAGTCGGAGGGGTACAGTAGCCTCCGGTCGATGCCGGTCATGGAGGAGAGAAGCCCCTTGGGCAGCCTCAGGCGCTCGATGACCGGGGCCAGGGCCTCCTCGAGGACGACAGAGCTCAGGCCGTCCAGGCCCTCGTCGCGCGACCAGGCCACGATGGCCGCCTTGGTGAATTTCGGCTCACGGCGCATTTTCCGGCCCCCCTGGGCCCGTAGGCAATCTGCCCCATGGGCCCGCCGGCCCATGGAAAGGTTGGAATGATAAGGGTTAGCCGGGCCAGGGCCCGGGCCAGGACCCATTATACATGATTTTGGCCTAAAAAAGCCCCGCCGCCTTCCCATGAAAGGCGCTTTTCTTTCGGGCCTGGCCCAAAAGTAAGGGCCCTGAAGCCCCAACGGGGCCCATCCCGGCCCGCCACCGATTACCCGCCGGTTATTGTCCTGACAATACCCTAAGGGTACCTATAGGGCATACCCTATGAAAATTTCTGGCCCGTCTGACGGAGCGATCATGGCAAAACGTGGTCTGATCCGGGCAAGCGGGCGATTTACCGGGGAAGGTGGCGAAAATTTATCCTTTGGGATATTATTATCTGGGCGGCGCTGTTAGCCCGCGACCTTAGGCCCCCCATCCCCGTCGCGTTCGGTCACGTCCGCCGGCGGCAACCCCGGGCCACCAGAAAAGGATAAACCATGACGGATACGAATTGTCTCAGGAAGACCAAAATTGTGGCCACCATAGGCCCCTCGTCGTCCTCGGCCGAAGTGTTGCGAGCCATGATAAAAGCGGGCCTGAACGTGGCCAGGCTGAACTTTTCCCACGGCGACCACGCGAGCCACCGGGCGGCCATAGCCTTAATCAGGAAACTGGCCGCCGAGGAGGGCCGGGAGGTGGGCATCCTCCAGGACCTGTCCGGCCCGAAGATAAGGCTGGGGGCCATCAGCGAGCGCCGCCTTGAAACCGGCCAACGCATCCGCCTGGTTTCCGGGAACGGCGATTGCGACAACGACACCCTGACGGTGAATTACCCCTACCTGGTGGATGACGTGGCCGAGGGCATGCGCATCCTCCTGGCCGACGGCCGGATGGAACTAAAGATCATCGGCGTCGAGAAGGACGCCCTCCTGGCGGAGGTCCTGACCGAGGGCGAGATAAGCGCCCACAAGGGCGTGAACCTGCCCGACTCGCACCTTAGGATCAAAGCCTTCACCGAGAAGGACAAAACCGACCTCATCTGCGGCCTCGACGCCGGGGTCGATTTCGTGGCCATGAGCTTCGTGCGCCACGAGGACGACCTCAAGCCCATAAAGGAGCTCATCAACCGCTCGAGTAGCCCGCCGCTCCTGATCGCCAAGATCGAGAAACCCCAGGCCCTCCTCCGCCTGGAGGAGATCCTGACCGTGGCCGACGGGCTCATGGTGGCCAGGGGCGATCTGGGCGTGGAGATGGCCCTGGAGGAGGTGCCGATGATCCAGAAAAACCTGATCGAGCAGGCCCGCCGCCGGGGCAAGCTGGTCATCACGGCCACGCAGATGCTGGCCTCCATGGTCTCGAGCCCCAGGCCGACCAGGGCCGAGGTGACCGACGTGGCCAACGCCATCCTGGACGGCACCGACGCCGTCATGCTCTCCGACGAGACTGCCTCCGGCCAATACCCCGTGGAATCCGTGCAGATGCTGGCCCGCGTGGCCGTGAAGGTCGAGCCGAGCATCGACTACGAGGACTTCATAAAAGAGGATCACGACGCCCGCCTCGAGAAGATGGGCGCCTCGATCACCAAAGCCGTGGCCATACTGGCGAGGGATCAAAAGGCCACGGCCATCGTGGCCCTGACCCACGGGGGCTCGACGGCCCGCCTGGTCTCCCACTACCGCCAGCCGGTCCCGGTCATAGGCATGACCTCCCGCAACACCACCTTCAGGCAGCTCTCCCTCTCCTGGGGGGTAATCCCGGCCGTCATCCCGGCCTGCGACTCCATCCTGCAGATAGAGCAGTACGCCAGCGAGTTTTTGGTCAAAAACAAACTCGCCAAAAAGGGCGACGTGGTCTTCCTGACCTGCGGCCTCCCGCTCCAGGTCAGTGGCACCACCAACCTCATTAAACTCCTCGACGTGGGCGACTTCTTCTAAAGCCTTCGCCCCCCGGCGGGGGCGAAGGCTTGGCCGACCTTTGGCCCGGGGGGCCGATCTCTAAACTTAGACTAATCTTACTTTCATGGGTAAGATTAGTCTATAATATTTTCATATGCATTAAAATTATTGGCTAAAACCATCTTAGTCAATCGCAATGTAATTTTAAAGTATACGAAAAAATATAGTTATTTTCTTTATAACAAGCATATTAGATTTCAGAATTGACTGACTTTGAATTACCTGTGATAGCGTTTAAACCACGACCGGAAAGCTTGGGCTACGAAAGGGAAGGCCAATAACGCCTTATAAATAGTCGTTTTTTGGCCAAAAAGGTCACCGAACCCGATCCGACTTCAAGAATGCCATCCCAAAGCCGATAAGTGATGTAAGGGTGAACCCTCGGTGAATGAGCCGCGTCGGGGCGGGCCACACCCTAAGGCCCCGGACGCCCCAGGAAAGGTCCAGTTTTATGAGTAACTCCAAACTGCCTCGGGTTTCCGTCAAGATTCCCGGCAAAGAGCGCGGCGTGGCCGTAACGGTAAAGCCCCCGGAAAGCCGGCTCTACCTCATGGTTACCAGCGAAGGCGAAGCCCTTGAGGTCAAGGTCAGCCCGGAGGGGCTGAGCGTTGAGGTTACCGTTCTCCCCTTGGAAGGCGACGACCCCCAGGCCATTGGCGACTTCCCCGACCCCACCGTCCCGACCCCCGGCCCCCCGGGCCCGCCGCCCCAGGGGCCCCTCGCCGTGCCACCCGCGAAACCCGACTCCTCCTTCATCGTGGTCGAATCGGGCGATCTTGACGTCTTCAAGGAGATTTCCGGCTCCAGCGCCACTTTCCTGGCCATGAAACTCTCCGAGCCCTCGGCAGAGCTCCTCGCCCACGAGACGCCCACCGAGACCGATTTCGGCCTCCAAAGCGAACTGCCCCCGCCCGGCCTCCCCGCCGACGAGGGCGGCCTGCCCCAGGACCTCCCCACCCCCCCGGCCGAGGAACCCTTCACCCCGCCGGGCTTTTTGGGCCCCTCTACCCGCGTCCCCATCGACCCGTCCTCCTCGGGCCTCCTGAAATACACCCAAACTCAAGCCCTGCTGGCCCAGCTGCCCGACCTGGAACCCACCCCCCCGGCCGACGACGACTCCCGCTCGGGCACGGCCCAAAACACCTACGTGCCCCCTGGCCCCGAGCCCGCCGCGGCCCCCGAGCCCGCCGACCCGGGGTACGCCTTGGATGACCCCGGCCAGTCGCCCCTCCCCGAAAGGTCCCTCGAGAGCGGCATCGCCGACATCATCGCCCGCTACCTCCCGTCCGGCGGGATGGCCTTCCCCATCCCCCAGGGCCCGGACCCCGAGGGCTCGCCCGACGCCGAGGCCGCGTCCCCCGGCGGCCCCCAGCCGGGTCCCCAGATTCCCCAGGGCCAGCCAGGCCAAGCCCCGACCGAGACATTTTTCTGCGAGCCCATCGACCCCGCCTCGACCGGGGTTCCCGGGCAGGCGGCCGAGCCCGAGCAGGCCCGGGAACCCGAGCCGGAACCGGCGGGTGACCTCGAAGACGAGCCCGCCTGGGACCTCGAGTCGGCCGGCGACCTCGAGGCGGCCGGGGAACCCGCGCCGGAACAAGCTTCCGAGCCCGAGCCCGAGGCTGAGCCCGAACCCGAGCCCGAAGCCGAGGCCATGGGAGAACCCGAGCCCACGGATGCCCTTGAGGCGGCCGGGGAGCCAGAGCCTGAACCGGCTTCCGAGCCCGAGCCCGAGCCTGAGGCCGAGGGCATGGGCGCCCTCGAGGCGGCGGGGGAGCCCTCGCCAGAACCCGCTTCCGAGCCCGAAGCCGAGGCCATGGGCGCCCTCGAGGCCGCGGGCGAGCCCGAACCGGGGCCCGCCGGCGGGGCCGTGGTGGTTAACGGGTATCACTTTGATCCCAACGCCATGGACGAGCTCGATGACGAGACCCCGGCCGTCTTCGAAACCCCCGAGGCCGAGCCAGGCGAGATGGCCGAGCCAGGCGAGTTAAGCGAGACCCCCGGGCCCGCCGAGCTGGCCGGTGGCGAGGACGAGGCCGAGGCTAGCGAAATGGCCGGGCTAGGCGAAATGCCCGAGGCGGGCGAAATGCCCGAGCCGGCCGAGATGGCCGTTTGCGAGGACGAGGCCGAGGCTAGCGAAATGGCCGGGCTAGGCGAAATGCCCGAGGCGGGCGAAATGCCCGAGATGGCCGGTGGCGAGGACGAGGCCGAGACTGGCGATATCCCCGAACCCGCCGAGGCGGCCGAGAGCCCCGAACCGGCCGGGCTGGCCGGTGGCGAGGATTTGGCCGAGCCAAGCGATATCCCCGAACCGGCCGGGATTGCCGGGAGCGATGAGCCGGCCGGGCTGAGCAAGGCAAGCGAGCCGGGCGAGCTGGGGGACTTGGGCGAGGGGTCGGAGAACGGCTTTGATTTGGCGGGGCCCGGCGATCCTTTGGCCGGGCTGGATGATCCCGATTACGATCCGGTGAACGACCCGGCCGGGACCAGGGCCAAGACCCTGCCGCTGACTTTCGTCGGCGCCGGGGAAGAGGCCG
>JAITKA010000051.1 GCA_031278635.1 Deltaproteobacteria bacterium
ATGACGTGGGGCCCCCTGAAAAACATGGCCCCGCCGGGGACTTCCATGGGGCCGATGAGGCGGCCGGCCGGGTCAGGGGGGTCGGTTTGGCCGCAGTTGACCAGGTAGACGACCAGGACCAGGGCGCGTTGGAAGTCGGCCCGGTTGCGGTGGGGGGGACCTATGACCAATCTTTCGTTGGAATCGACCACGAAGGGGGCGCCCAGGAAATCAAGGAGGTAGCGACCGGAGTCGTGGGTGGCCCCGGCGACGCGGGCGGCCTTGGCCGGGTTGACGCGGGCCAGATCATCCCACAGGGCCGGGGGAAAGGGATGGTTCACCTCGGTCATTGGTAACCTTTTTTGGGCTTGGGCGTCCAAGGGTGGGGCTTGGCGCGGGGTCAGCAGCAACCGCTGCAGCCGCCGCAGTCGGAATCGACGGCGGGCAGGATTTTTTCCGAGTCGACCACGAAGCCGGAGTCAAGGCCGTTGTCCTTGAAATCTATCTTGACGCCGCCGGTCACTTCCTGGAGCTTTAGGTTGATGCAGTAGACTATGTCCCCTATCTGGACCGAAAAGTCGGCCTCGTTGGGCTCGTCCACGGTCAGGGAAAGGAGACCGCCGCCGCCGCAGCCGGAGGAGGGGAAAAACACGCGGACGTTACGGGAGGCCTTGTTGTCGGTTAGGAACTTGGCCAGGCGGCTCTGGGCCTCGGGGGTAATGTTTATCATGAGATACACCTTAGCGTTAGGCGTTATGGGGGTGACCGCGAAAACCAGCGGCCCATGGGGCTTTTAATAAAATAAAGCTTGTCGGCCCGCGAGTCAAGCCCCCCTGGCCTGGGGCTAGGCGGGAAGGAGTCTCGCCAGGGCCGTTATGGCCGCGGTCTCGGAGCGGAGGGTGAGGGGTCCCAGGCCGAAAGGCGCGAAACCCGCCCCTATGGCCAATTGTTTTTCGTCACCGGTCAGGCCGCCCTCGGGCCCGACCAGAAGGGTCACGGGGCCAGGGGGTCCGATGGGCAGGGGCTCGCCCCCGGGATCGAGGAGCCATTTTTCGCCGGGGATGGGGAGTCCCAGGAAATTTTCCAGGGTGGCGGGATCGCGGATGTCCATGGGGTTGGGCCGGCCGCATTGCTTGCGGGCCTCCTCGGACAGGCGCCGCCAGCGGGTTTTTTTGGCCTCGCCGGCGGCGAGGGGGTTGCCCCGGCCGGTGAGTATGGGGACCAGGGCCGAGGACCCCAGCTCGGTGGCCTTTTCCACGGCCCAGTCGAAACGCTGGCCTTTGATGAGCGAGAGGGCCAGGGTCGGCCCCGGCGCGGCCGGGGGGCCGGCGGCGAAGGGCGAGAGCATTTTGACCCAAAGGGTGGGGAAGGGCTTTTGGCTGACCTTATCGAGGCTGGCCCGGGCCAGGCCCCAGGGGCCCGTCAGCTCGACCTCCAGGCCCAGGGGCAGCCGGAGGACCGTCAGGGCCTGATGGCTCTGGGCCTGGTCGAGGGCGACGATGTCGCCGGGGGAGGGCCCCGGGCCGGGACGGCTGAAGGAAAAGCGCCTGAGTCTCACTGGGTCGGTGCCTCGGCGTGGCCGGTCAAGGGCCTATGGGCTCGTCGTCCGGGCCGGCATCGGGCTCGGCCTCGGACCCGGCCCCGTCCCCGGGCGGGGCCGGGTGGGGGGGCTCGAGGTCCTCGCGGGCGGGGTTGGGGACGATCTCGATGCCGCGGGTCAGGGAGAGGGCCGACCATTCGGCGAGGCCCAGGTGTCTCTCGGGCTGAAAGCCAAGGCCGGCGTAGATCTTTATTACGTCCTGGGCTTGGTCGGTCAGGATGCCAGAGAGGATAAGCCTTCCGGGGATGCCGGAACGGGCGGCCATTTCCGGGGCCAGTTCCTTCAGGGTATTGCGGGTGAGGTTGGCCAGGATCAGGTCGAACTCGCCCTCGACCGCGGGGAGGGTGGTTATCTCGGGGCTCAGGCGCCCGGTCAGGCCGTTTAGGGCGACGTTCTTTTGGGCGGCGAAAAGGGTCTCGGGGTCGTCGTCGATGGCCTTGATGCGGGCCTTGGGCAGCAGGAGGGCGGCGGAGAGGGCCAGGATGGCGCTCCCGGCGCCGAGATCGAGGACGCGGTTAAAAAAGAGGCCCCTCTCGGCCAGGGTGGCCAGGAGGGTCAGGCAGAGAAAGGTGCTCGGGTGGTGGCCGCTGCCGAAGGCCGAGCCGGGGTCGAGGCGAAGGACGCGGGTATCGGGCCCGAGGTCCAGGGGCTCGGACCACCAGCTGGGGCTGACGATCAGGTTGGCGGAGACGCGGAGGGGCTTTAGGTCTTTTTTCCAGCTCTCGTAGTAATCCTCGCCGGGCTTAAGCTCCAGCCAGAGCTCGAAATCGGTAAGGGAGAGGCCCATGGCCTCCTGGATCCTGGTCATGGCCGCCGGTATCTCGGCCATGAGGCGCATCTCGTCGCCTTCCTTGAAGCCGGCCCGGTAGACCAGGCGACCGAGGGGGTCGGGGTTATCCTCCCAGACACCGCCGGCCCCGGCGGAGAAAAGGGCCTCGGAGACAGCCTCGCCGGCCGAGGGGGGGATTATCGCCGTTAGCTGAAGCCAGTCTTCCATGATTCGCCCTCGCGGGTTTTCGCCCTTTACGCTATCGCTCACAGGCCCAGAAAGTCGGCCGCGGCCTGGCCGGAGACGAGGTTCGTCTCCTCCTGGGTAAGGCCGGCCTCGCGGAAAAACTTTTGGTAACGGGGAACCTTCAGCAGGGGATGGTCGGTGCCCAGGAGGAACTTGTCGGCCCCCAGGAGATCCACCCCGATCCTGAGCGCCCTGGGCTCGTAGATAAAAGGCATGGCCGCCGTGTCGAAGCGGACGTCGGTGAGGAAATTTTTGACGTTTTTCTTTAGGCAGGCGAGAAGGGGCAGCCCGCCGCCGAAATGGGCCAGTATGAGCTTGGTCCCCTGGGAGCGGATGACCAGGTCCATTATCTGGCTTATCTCCATGGGGGCCTTGCCGGGGTATTTGTGGCCGATGGGCTCGTTTACGTGGACCAGCATGGGGGCGCCCCGCTCGCGGCAGAGGGCGGCCAGGGCGGCTAGGCTCTCCAGCATGGGCTCGGTCAGGCCCTCGTCGTAGACGCACAGCTCGCCGAGGCCAAAGCCGCCGGCCTTAAGGAAGGCCTCCGAGTGCCTTAGGGCCCAGGGGGCCCTCTGGTCGAAGGCGGCGAGGGGGTAGAGCCTACCGGGGTGGCGGGCGCACTCCTCCAGGATCCAGTCGTTGTGGCGCTTGGCGTTGTCCTCCAGGCTAAAGGGAAAGCCCATGACCAGGGCCTTATCGACACCGGTCGCGTCCATTTCGGCCAGAAGGTCCGCGGTCCCTACGAGCTTGGCCGCCGGGTCGCCGTAGAGAATCGAGAGGCCGATCTCGCCCTTGAGATAAGGGCCGCGGTCGGCCACCAAACCGGGGGAGCTGAGGTGAGCGTGAACGTCTACGATCATGGTATGGGACACCGGAACGAATGGGGCCCGGGGCCTGGGTCCGCCGGGGGGTAAAGCGAAAGGCCACCAGGGGATACCCTGGGGGTCGCCGGGCTAATCGACCACGGCCAGAAGGGTCTCGGCCTCGACCGGGTCGCCTTCCTTGACTTTTATGGAGGTCAGGATCCCGTCGGCCGGGGCCGTTATCGGGATCTCCATTTTCATGGCTTCCATTATGAGGATCTCCTGATCCTCGGTTACGTTTTCACCTTCTTTGACTAATATCTTCCAAATATTTCCGCTCATGGGTGCAAAAATCTGGGCCATGTATGGTCTCTCCAATATCAAACGGTTTTGGTTTTAACGCCAAAAGGGGAGCTATTACGGTTGACCGGCACCGGGATGGGCCGGCTGCCGTTTCGGCTCAATGATTCTAACTTAGACAATTGTTTTATTCAACCGCCGGCCATGGGGTTTTTGTGGCCCGCCTTGGCCCTGGGCCAATAACCACTTGGCCATGGGGCGTTTTTTTTGCCCTGGATCGGGGCGTTCCGGGCGTGATAAAATAATTGGATTGTCGTTTTCAGGTTGGCGCGAGAAGGGGTTGACCCCCGTGCCGGGCATTTGGGAGCGGGCCAATTAATTGGCGTATTAATTTGGCCTTGGCCAAAGGCGGCCGTCGTAACTTAAAAATTGAAACAATATGGCCCAGCTAATTAAATATAGGATTTTTCCAGTAAAACAGGCGGGTTATCAAGGTGTGTTATACTGAGCCCGATAGCCTTTGAACGGCCGGGGTTTTGCCTGGGCGCTCAGGGGAAAAAAGACCCCGGTCACGCCCTTCGGGCGGCCCGAAACGATAAACCTCGCCGATCGCCCCATGGCGGCCCCCGGGCGGCCTTGGGGATATTTTGGCGGATAAGTGATATACACCATGGATAGTATCGATAAAACCGAGCCAGGGGCCGCCCCGCCCCTGGACGCCTCCGAGGCCAGGCTGGCCCGGAGGCGCAAACTGATTCTCTGGTCGGCCATCTCCTCGAACATACTGGGGAACTCGGCCCTGATCGGCACCAACGTGGCCCTCCCGGCCATGGGCCGGGAATTCCAGCTCGAGGCCGTCCACCTCGGCTGGGTGGCCCTGTCCACCCTTTTGGTCATGGCCATCGCCTCGGCCCCCATAGCCAGGGTCTCGGACCTGATCGGGCGCCACAAGGTCACCGTCTTCGGCCTGGCCGTGACCATGGTCGCCTCCCTGATCGGGGCCCTGTCCTTTTCCTACGGCTCGCTGATTTTCGGCCGGGCCCTGCTGGGCCTGGGCCTGGTCAGCTTCTTTACCACCCTCACCACCATGGTCGCCGCCGAGTACCCCGCCAACGAAAGGGGCCGGGTCCTGGGCATCGCCATCTCCTCGGTCTACATCGGGCTTAGCCTTGGCCCCATGATAGTGGGCTTTTTGGTTCAGTACCTGGGCTGGAGAAGCCTATTTTGGTACGCCTTTTTCGGGAACGTACCGCCCCTGATCCTTATATTGATGGTCTCCCCCGACAGCCCGCCCACCCCCGACGAGAAGCTCGACTGGCTGGGGATCATCCTGTGGGTCCTGGCCCTGGGCTTTGGCTTCACGGGACTGGCCAGCCTCGGCCAGGGTTTCGCCGTCCCGATGCTGGTGGCCGGCCTCGTTCTGGCCGTCCTCTTTTTCTACAAATGCCTCAAGTCCAATAACCCCATTATCGACATGCGGCTATTTTTCGACAGCCGGAGCTTTTCCTTCTCCAGCCTCGCCGCCTACATCAGCTACCTGTCGTCCTTCAGCATCGCCTTTCTCATGAGCCTGTACCTCCAGTACGCCAAGGGCCTGAGCCCGAGCA
The DNA here is from genome assembly GCA_031278635.1 of Deltaproteobacteria bacterium. Classification (GTDB taxonomy): domain Bacteria; phylum Desulfobacterota; class Desulfarculia; order Adiutricales; family Adiutricaceae; genus JAIRNQ01. The sequence goes on from JAITKA010000051.1 coordinate 5,305, forward strand.
AGGCCGGCCTCTACCTGATGGCCCAGCCGGTCATCCAGGCCCTCCTGACGCCCATTTCCGGGAAGCTCTCGGACTCCATGGCCCCCTGGAGGCTGGCCTCGAGGGGCCTCGCGGTCATCATGGTGGCCATAGTCATCTTCGCCCTGACCCTCTCCAGGGTCACGCCAGACGTCTTGCTGTTATTGACCCTGGCCATGACCGGCGTGGGCTTCGCCTTTTTCTCGGCACCCAACACCAACGCCATCATGAGCGCCGTCCCGCCCAAGCGGCTGGGCCAGGCCTCGGGGGTCATAACCGTTACGAGGCTGACCGGCCAGATCTCCAGCATGGCCCTGACCACGCTGGTCTTCGGTCTCGTCATCGGCTCCGGGGTCATCACATCGGAGAAGTACCCCGAGCTCATTCGGGCCTGCAAGATCCTCTTCTGGATCTTCGCCCCCGTATGCCTCGCCGGCATCATGTCCTCCTGGGCCGGGGGCAGGAAGAAGGCGGCCTAGAGACCCCTCGCCGGGCCACTGGGCCCGGCGGGGACTTTCCTTTGATTTCAAGCGGGTGAACCGCGCGGTTTGGGAGGCTTATGACAAGGATCTTATTTTTGGGCGACGTCTTCTCGAAAACGGGGAGGAACCTCGCGAAAACGATCCTGCCGGGCCTCATGGGCCAGGAGGGCATAGATCTGGCCCTGGCCAACGGCGAGAACGCGGCGGGCGGGGTCGGGCTCACGGCGAGGTGCGCGAGGGACCTACTCTCCTCGGGCATCTCGGCCATCTCCGGCGGGAACCACACCTTCAAGTACGAGGAGATTAACGAGGCCCTGGACGAGGCGGGCTCCGTGGTCATCCGCCCGGCCAACTACCCCGAGCCCTGCCCAGGCCGGGGCTTTACCGTGGTTGAGGCCCGCGACGGGGCCCGGGTCGGTTTCGGGAACCTCATGGGCCGCCTTTTTATGAACCCGGCCATGGATTGCCCCTTCAGGCGGGCCGAGAGCCTCATAGACGAGATGAAGGCCGCCGGGGCCGATCTGACCGTGATTGACTTCCACGCCGAGGCCACGAGCGAGAAAATGTCCCTGGCCCACCACCTGGACGGCAGACTGGGGGCCCTTTTGGGCACCCACACCCACGTCCAGACCAGCGACGCCCAGATCCTCCCCGGGGGGCTGGCCTACGTGACCGACGTGGGCATGACCGGGCCCCACCTCTCGGTAATCGGCATGCGGCCCGAGGAGCCCATCGCCGCCTTCCTGACCGGCCGCAACCACCGCTTCAAGCCCTCCACCGATGGCGCGGCCCTGGAGGCCGTCATAGTCGATTTTGACGATGACGGCCTCGCCATGGGCATAAGGGCCATCAGGGTCATCGGGGCGTTCGATATCGGTGGCGAGCCCTAAACCGCCCGCCACAACCATGGGGCCTGTTACATGGCCCTTTTGGCAATGTCTGCCCAAAAACGCGCTATGATTTTCTCTCACCTTTTCCCGAAACGATTGGCCAAGGCAATATTTTTGCCATTAAGTTAAACTATATAACACCAAATACTTTTTCAAAACCGGCCTAGGGGCCGGTTTCTTTTTGGCCACCATATCTTGTGGTTAACATGGCGATAACATTGAACAATAGCCGGAAGGGACCCCCAAGCCAAGGCCCCGGGGAAAAATTTTACATGGCCGAAAAATTTTTTTTAGGGTCTATTTCCAGTCAACCTAAGTTAACGCCAATGTTAATTAAAGTGAATTTTAGCATTCTTTGAGCGGTCAAAAGAGGGTAGGTTAACATAGCTAAATCACGGGATAATGCCCTCCATGGCGCGGGCGGTGACGGGGCAAAATTTGTCAATAGACACGTTACAGCTGACACATAAAACGTTCCCAATTATATTTAATTATGCAAATTAATAATGGCAAAAGTTAGGTCAGGATGGACCTTTGGCCAGATTTTTTATGTCAAAAAAGCTTGCCATGATTATTCGATTGTGCTAAAAAAATACTTAAGATCTAGTTAAGGGCATCGCTATGAAGCTATTTGGGTCACGCGAGAAAAGGGGGCAAGAAATGAATAGACTATTTATCGCCTTGTTAAGCTTAGCCTTGTTCGCGCCGGCGGCGCTCTCCTTCGCCCAGGGGCCTCCGGGCGGGGGCCCCCCGGGCGGGAAAGGCCCTGGCTTCGGCCCGCCGCCGTGGGCCGGTGGCGGGGGAGGCCCAGGTCTCGGCCCGCCGCCTTGGGTAAAGCCCGGCGGGGGGCAGAACGCCGGGCATTGGGGATCCCGCCGTGACCGGCGGGAGAAAACCTTCCCTGGCTACGGCAAGGTTTACGGCTACGGGGGCCAGACCTACGGCCCCACCGGCGGGCTGTACTCCCTTGGGGGAGCGCAGGGCTACGCGTCGCCTCCCTGGGTGAAACCAGGCTGGGAACGAGGCGATGGCTATCGGCCCGGTAAGGGCGGGCCCGGCCATGACCGCTGGGTGAACCGCCACCATGGCTACGATAATTATTATGGCTACGATAATTATTACGGCTACGATAATTATTACGGCTACGGGGGCCAGACCTACGGCCTGGTGGCCTACGGCCCGGCCAGCGGGCTTTACTATGGCGCGGCCTACGGTTACCGGGGCGGGCTCGATATGGCCAACGTCAGGTACATAAACGTGGCCGAGATGGGCGTGAGGGACGGCGGCACCGATTACCGCCCGAGGCTCTTCTACGATAGCCTCGATGCCAAAAATTTCAGGCCGGTCCTGGAGGATCTGTCCTCGGGCGTCCTGGGGAGCCTCATGATCTGGCCCGATCGGCCCGGCCTCGTGGCCCACTCCTACGCAGTGGAGAAGCTTTTCGCTCACCTCGACCGCAAGATAAAGGCCCGCCTGGGCGACCTTGGCGACCTCCCCGAGAGAAGGCTCATGGCCGAGGCCCATAAAATCGTGAGGGATAGCCTGGCCCCCCTGGTGTCCTCCGTCTCGGTCGAGGGCGGCGAGTACGTAGTCCGCTTCAGGATGGGCAACGGGAAACTCAGCCCCTGGGTGGTCGTCCCGGTCGTTTACGGGGTGGGTAACCCCATCCCCGGGAGAACGGCAACCGCGAGCCGCGCCGCCGACAACCTCTACGCCTCGGGCTATTTCGAGGGCTTCAGCGGCGAGGGCAATTTCGAGCCCGCCGGGCCCTTCTATTACCGGGGGCCCGATTCCGGGGCCTCGCTTGAGCCGGCCAAGCCCGACTACAACCCGGCCAACCTCTACTGGAAAGACTGACCACAAACCCATAAAAACCCCGCCCCCTGGGCCATGGCCCAGGGGGCGGGGTTTTTTACCCTTTGGGGTTCCGGGGCCCGGCCAGCGGGGCCTTTATTAAAAATCTCGCGGGCCTGCCCAGGAAGGTCAGCTCGCCCTGGTAGGGGCTCAGGAGGGTCCGGGCCAGGGCGAGGCCAAGTCCGGTCCCGCCCTCCTTTTTCCTGCCGGTATGGAAGGGCTCGAAGATTTTTTCCTCGTCGCCTTCCTTTATGCCCGGCCCGTCGTCCCCGACCACGATGGCCCCCCTGTCGCCCTCGGCGGAGAGGCCGATCGTGGCCTCGCGGGCCCCGTTTTCCCTGGCGTTGTCGAGAAGGTTCAACAGGACGGTCTCAAGGACGTCCCGGTTTATCGAGAGCCACAGGCTCCCCGGCCCCGGGGCCAGGGTCACGGAAAAGCCCGGGTGGAGTTCCCGGAGCCTTTCGGCCAGGGCGGCGGCAAGGCCCACGGCCTCGGTTTTTTCCTCCCCGGTGGGGGAGATGGCCTCGGCCCTGGCCAGGGCCAAAAGGCGGCCGACCAGCCTCTCGAGCCTCTCCAGGTCCTGGCGGACGTTGTCGGCGAATTTCCCGAAGGTGGCCGGGTCCATGTCCCGGCCGTGCTCGCCTATGATCTCCATGGCCCCCTTTATGGCCGCGAGGGGCGTCTTGAACTCGTGGGAGACCCCGGCGGCGAAGGCCTTCAGGTAGTCCGAGCGCCTGGAGAGCCGATCGGCCATCTCGCTCACGCTGGCCCTGAGCTCGGCCACCTCCCTTACGACGAACAGATCACCCTTGGCTTGCCTTTTCACGGCCTCGCCGGGATCGTCGGTTGCCATCCTCGCGTCCCTCGCCAGTTTTTTGACCGGGCGGATGATGAGGAGCGAGGCCGAGAGGCTTATGAGCACCATCAGGGCCAGGACCGTGGCCCCCGCCCAGGCCAGGTTGCGGCGCTCCTGGTAGAGGGCCTTTTTGAGCTCCCTGGGCGTCCTTGAGAGGTAGACCACCCCGGCCAGCCTCTGGCCGTTAAATACCGGGAAGGCCACGAAAACCCTGTACGGCGTGTCCCGGCTGGCCGAGTCCAGCGAGGACGTCCCGGAGACACTCCTCTCCCTAAGGAGGCTCGCGTAACCGCCCTCCAGGGCCTTGGCCACCTCAACGTTCCTCTCCAGCGAGAGGCCCTGCCCCCGGCCCTGGCTGACCACCAGCCCATGGAAGTCCAGAAGGGCGATGGTCGAAAGGGTGGTGAGGGTGGCTTCCCTTATGACGGGGGCGAGTTTCCTGGCCACCTCCAGGGCCACGGGATCGGGTTCCCGGCCCGAGGCGGAAATCGATATTGGTTCGCTATGGACGGGGGAGCTTGAGCGGGTCAGGAGGGTGGGGACGATCCTAAGCTCCTCCTGGCCCTCGAAAGGGGTCCTCCAGTGCGGCAAGCCGTAATCGGGGCCGCCTGCGGCGACGGCCCCGTCCCGGAACATGGCCGCGACCAGGGCGGCCTGGCCGATAAGCTCGCTCTCGGTCTCCCTTACGAGCTCGTCCTCATAAATCTCGAAGAGGTAGAGCCCCGAGATGGGCACGGCCAGGATGACCAGGTTGACCAGCAAAAGGATCAGCCTCAGGCTGGGATGCCCGGCCCCCCCGGCCTTGATCCTGGACATGGCGCCCGGCCCCCTACCCCCCTTTCTAGGGGAGGGGATCCTCCCGGTCCCCGTCCAGGGCCTTGGGGCCCAGTATGGCCTCGACGAAGTCCCCGGGGTCGAAGGGCCTCAGGTCCTCGAACGTTTCCCCGATGCCGATGTACTTGATCGGGATCATGTGCTCGTTGATTATCGAGACGATGACCCCGCCCTTGGAGGTGCCGTCGAGCTTGGTCACGATCAGCGAATCCACCCCAATGGCCTCCTTGAATATCTTGGCCTGGCTGGCGGCGTTCTGGCCCGTGTTGGCGTCCAGTACCAAGGTGGTCTCGTGGGGGGCCCCGGGCAAGGCCTTGTCGGCCACCCTCTTTATTTTTTTGAGCTCGTCCATCAGGTTGGTTTTGGTGTGGAGCCTCCCGGCCGTGTCAATTATCACGGTGTCCATGCCCCTGGCCTTGGCCGCGCTCAGGGCGTCAAAGACCACCGCCGAGGGGTCGGCCCCCGTGGGCTGCGAGACGATCGGTACGTTTAGCCTCTTAGCCCAGATGGTCAGCTGCTCCACCGCCGCCGCCCTAAAGGTGTCCCCGGCGGCCAAAAGGACCTTTTTACCCTCCTTCTGGTAGATGTTGGCGAGCTTGGCTATGGTGGTCGTCTTGCCGACCCCGTTTATCCCGACGATCATCTGCACGTAGGGCCTCGCCTCGACCGCGGGCGCCAAAGGAACGGTCACCATCTCCGAGACCCGCTTCCTTATGGCCTCCTTCAGGGCCGACACGTCCTTGAGCTCCTTTTTGGCCACCTGCCCCCGAATCTTATACAAAATGTCCTCGGTGGTCTTGACCCCCAGATCCGACGTGATAAGGATCTCCTCGAGCTCATCCAACACGTCCTCGTCTATCGACCGCACGGCCGATAACGCTTTCTCCAGCCTCCCGGCCAGCATCTCCCGCGTCGAGGCCAGCCGCTTCCTCAGCCGCCCAAACCACCCCACCTTGACCTCACCCTCCGCCGGTGGCTCCGCCCCCGCCGGGGGCTCGGTCAAGGTTTCCTCCGGGGTCTCCGGCTCAGGCTCGGGCTCGGGTTCAGGTTCTGGCTCAGGCTCTGGCTCCGGTTCCGGCTCTGGCTCAGGTTCCGGTTCGGGAGTCGGTTCCGGTTCGGGCTCAGGCTCGGGTTCCGGCTCGGGTTCCGGCTCAGGCTCCGGCTCGGGAGTCGGTTCCGGTTCAGGCTCAGGCTCCGGTTCCGGCTCGGGTTCCGGTTCCGGCTCAGGAGTCGGTTCCGGTTCAGGCTCGGGCTCAGGCTCAGGCTCCGGCTCCGGTTCCGGCTCCTCCTCGGGTCCCGAGGAGAGCCTGCGGCGGAGGCGACCAAACCAGCCAACCTTTTTTTCCGGCTCGGCCTGGGCCTCGGGCGGTTCCGGGGTCTCGGGAATCTCCGGGGTCTCGGGCTCCTCGGCTTTTTCCCCTACCTCGGGTGTCTGCACCTCTTCCGGGGTCTCGGGGTCCTTTTTCTTTCGGCGAAAAAAATCAATCATCCGTCAAAACCTCGGCTTCGGCAAGATTCACGCTGACCAGCTTGGAAACGCCTGGCGATTCCATGGTCACCCCATACAGGGTGTCGGCGATTTGCATGGTTCTTTTGTTATGGGTGACCATGATGATCTGGGAGGCCTGGGAGAGGTTCCTTAAAAGCCGGTTGAACCGATCGATGTTGGCCTCGTCAAGTG
>JAITKA010000141.1 GCA_031278635.1 Deltaproteobacteria bacterium
AATTTTTATCGCTAATGATTAATTTAATATTATCCAATGAATCTAATAAAGTAAGCAATGGAGTTTTAGTTAAAATTTCAGTACCATATAAATTATTTAGAAGCCATAAAATGACTTTCGACTTGATAAAAGATATTAATAAAATACCTTCTGAAGGGAAATCAGAAATTAAAGACAGTGAGTTTACTTTTAAAAAGTCACAAAAATTATAAAAAGATGATTTGATAAATTCCCGGCGACGATAAAGGTCTAGAGTATCAATTTTAGTAGATTCAAAATTGGATAAAAGTATTAAAACAGAAGAATTAAAAGTTAATTCATGAATTTGGTTTATGTTAAAAGAAAATAAATTTAAATTATTTTTGTTATCCTTCTTTGTATCAATGTATTTTAATAATTTACTTGACAAAAATTCATGTAACTGATTATTATTAATTAAACTTGATATTATAAAATCAATTTTGTTTACTAAGGTATGTTTCTCTAAATTATATTTAATTGGATTAATGTTTATGGTTAAAAATAAATCTTTTAAAAACCCAAGTTCTTGTTCCGTATCGGTTATGATAGTGGGAAACTGGACCTGCAAAGCTTTAGACATGGTAATGGATTCGTAGTCTTTAAAATTTTTTGATGTTGACTCCCAGCTTTCCTCCAAGGTCGATAGTGTTTGTTGCAAAAAGTGCAGATTTTTTGGGGCGGAGATTATAAAATCAGCGTTTTGGGAAAACAGGAATTTGAGATTGGTTTCGCTATAAAAACTCTCGTCAAGAATGTAAGTAATTTTTTGGTCTTCTAAAAAATTATATGGCTTGATGAAATCAACCAAAATGGCTAAATTAGTTATTTTTCCAGGCAGTAACTTGTAAAAAAATGGTAATCCTGAATTTTTATCTACCAAAACTATGATATGCAGAGGTTCTAAATAATCTTCGCTATTTTGGTCGCTTTTAACGAAATATCTTAGGTTAGTTATTGAAGGTATGACCGATATCTCGTAGAATAAAATTTCTTTGCCTTCTCTACGGTTCGCTTGGTTAGATAAAAAATCGTTTACGCTGTCGCTGGAAATTTTTGACAAAATATCATCGGCCTCGACGCTGGTAATACCCTGCCCGTAAGGATGTTTATTATTCAAATGCCATTTTTCAAACCGGTAATAGTTACTGTTTGGCTCTAACAATAAATAATATGATAGGGACAACAGTTGTTTATAAATGTCAGGGAAGGAAATTTTTAAATCTTCTATGACGCCAGTTTTTTCGCAAATTTGGTCGAATAGATAAGTCGCCCCAACGGAGAGATGCTTGGGTACTTTTGGGCAATTTGTGGCTTGGTTTTCGCCGTAATACTTAGAAATCATTTAAGAATGGCCTTATAGGTTGAATATTTGCTAGGTAAATTTTGCCTTTTCATTTGAATAGTTAATATTAGTTATAATTAAATTTTTTAACTTTTGAAAAAATGATATCCCCGCGAAAACAAAATATCATAGGGATACCGTCCATGATACAAGAGACAAAAACGTTGTATTAACTTGCTATGGTGATTATGGTTGATTCGAATATGCCCGATACGGTTGCGACATACGACGCGGCGACAGACGATGCGGCGACATACGGTTGCGACAGACGACGCGGCGACAAACGACGCGCGGCATGGGCCCTAAGAAAACCGAAGGGCCCATGCTAACCGGAAGGGCCCGAAGTGATTGGCGGTATAGGCGGCGGGTGGGCCGCGAGGTATTTTGACCGTAAGGGTGTTTTGGCTGGCCGTCGCGGCCCTGTGGGGGCGCGGATTGGCGGGGGCCGCCATCGGGCACGGTCGGGGGCCAGGGAGGCGCTTAGGTCTCCGGCGGGGTCAGGTTGAAAAATTCCTCGTTGGGGCCCTCGCCGCCCACGTAGCCCCTATCCTGGCCGTTCCATTCCATCCGCAGGGCCTGGCCGTCGCCGAAGATGACGTGCACGGTGTTCTCGCCGTCAAACGACTGGCTTTGGCCGGGCTCGAAAATGAGGTGCACCATGGGTTGGTTGTCCACGACCACCTGGGCCCAGGTGTTCTTTTCCGCCCTTAGGGTTAGCCTGCCGAAAAAAGGCTCGGGCTGCGGCTCGGCCGGTATCTCGGGAATCACGGGGGCGATGACCTCGATCGTGGGGGCCGGGGCGACCTGGTCGGCGGCGGCCGTTTGCTCCTCGGCCGGCTGCTCCCCCGGTTCATCCCCGAAGGTCGGCAGCATGGCCTGGGCCGCCTCGGGCAGCAAATCGTAGACCTTGCCCCTGAAACCGGGGCTGAAGTACATGGCGATAAGCCCGACGGCAAGGATAATCAGGACGACTATGACGATCGGCCAGGTATTGGAGGCGTTTTCGGCCAGATAGTCGCTTTCCATGTATTTCGAGGTCAGCGGCTTGTCGAAATCATCGTCGTTATGGGCCGTCAGGTGTTTATAGGCGAGGTAAATGTCCTCGGCGTTTTCCAGCTTGACCAGTTCGCTGTATGTCCGAAGGAAACCGCGGGCGTAGACGCTGGCTATCTTAGGTTGGCGGCCTTCCTCAAGGTTGTTTATTTGCTCTAGGGTTATTTTCGTGCGGCTCGAAACGTCCGCCTTGGTAAGGCCCTCCCTTTCCCTGGCTTCCCTCAAAATCATTCCGATTTCCTCCAGGGTTACGTTAGGGTAGGGCAGGGGTTGATGTTTATCTGTCACGAGGACTCCAAGATTATATAATTATTAGGATGTCAATGTGTTTTGACATGATGATGTATTTTAAAACGAGGGTTAAGGGACCGAAAAAGACGTACCCGGCCCCAACCGGCCCGGGGGCGAAATGGGGCGCGAAGCCAAAATGGATCGATCCCGGGCCGAAAGGCCCCGGGGGCCCGGCTTGCGGGTGATCCTGGTTGGCTAGGTTAGCGCCTCGACCTGGCCCCGGCGCTCACAGGGTGACTTTTATGTTGGCCTTGGCCTTGAGGTCGTTTAGCCAGATTTCGTAGCGCTGCCTGAGTTTGACCTGTTCCAGCTGGCGCCTGGCCATGTCGCGTTGCTCGGGGCTGAAGGAGCCCATGTCCGGTTTCGTTTTGTCCCCGGCCGAGTCGTCCGATGGCGGCGGCGGGCTGGAGGCGGGCCTGGCCTGGACATGGAGGAGCAAGACCACCTGCCCGCCGTCCAGGGGCTCGCTGGTCTGGCCTGGGGCCATGCTCAGGGCCACGGCCTTAAGCTGCTCGGCCAGTTCCCCGATCGTGGTCCCGGTATCGCCGCCCGCGTTGGCCCCGGGGCCCTTGGAGTATTGCCTGGCCGCCTCGGCGAAGGACAGGCCGGCGTCGATCTCCCGTTTTATGGTCATGGCCCTTTCGACGACTTCCCGCGATTTGTTTGGCGAGGAGGGCAGGAACAAAAACCTGACCTTGTCGCTGGCCACGGATCCGCCTATGTAAAGCCCCACGTCCTTCGGGCCCTCGCCGGCCAGGAACTTTTCGACCTCGGCGTCGGTAACGACCACCCGTTGGACGATGTTACGGTATAAAACCTTTTCCTTGAGGATCTCGTTTTTCAGGTTGGCCCGGTAATCGGCATAGGAAATGTTACTTTGCTTAAGGGATCCCTTAAACTGGGCCTCGTTTATGTTGTTGTCGCTTTGGATCTTGGCGATCACCCCGTCAACCTCTTGCTCGCTCACCATGATGCCCATGCGCCGGGCCTCCTGGTTCAGGAGCTCGAGCTCGATCATGGAATCGAGGACCTGCCGCTCAAGGGTCGGCCCCGGCGGCAAGGCCCCCCTTTGGTTTTTCTTCACGAGGTTAAGCTGGGCCTTAAGCTCGCTTAGGGTGATTATATCGTTATTGACCAAAGCCACTATGCGATCGACGGAGGTCGCCGCCAAGGCGGGGCCTTGAAAAACGAATAAAAAAAGTACAAATAAGGCCACCGACGTGGCCAATCCGCAGAAATGATTTTTTAATGAAAGATGGCGGTTTGACATAATCAACTTGGTCCTTCAAGTTAAGAAGTTATAAGTACAGTTGTTCAAAGGATAGCCGATCTCCCAAGGAGTATGGCAACTGTTGGCTATTTCGTCTAACCAAAAAGGATCCAAAAAAATAGCTCGCTAAATATTGAGAAAATAAGGTTTTTCCCTAAAGTTGAGGCTTGGCTCTAGTTAAGCCTTTTTTATTTTACGACAACGATTTTGATTTGTCCAGCCTCAAATTATAAATTCTTCAATCATTTAAAGTCACGAATTGAAATAAATCCCAGTTATCATATAATTAGATATAATTAAACAATTTAAATATACTCTAATTTGAAGATAAAAAATAACAAGCATAAAAAATAGATAAAAATTTAACGAAAAATAGCAAATAACAGGCAAGGAGTCAATAAGCCCCGGTGGCCCAAAGGCCGTGGAACCAATCCGGTAGGTCCATCGTATCTTCCGGGTTGGGGTAATCCCCGTACGGTGCCCCGGCTAAAACCGGCATCGCTTTCACCGGTCGCCCCGCCCGGGCCCCGGCGAGCGAAAACCCTCGCCGCCATTATTTTACAAAAATTTATACCAATAAAAATATTTCAATAATATTAATTATTTTATACTAAGTCATGACTGATTCGATATAGATATTAAATGACATTATACGTCAATTTGCCTATCGGGACGATTAATCATTGAAAGGTCCCCGGCGAGCCCCCTGGCCTAAAGGCCCTGGCCATGGGCCGGGGGGGCCGAAAGGCCGCCAGGCCGTGTGGGTGATTGGTTTGAAGCGAAAACCATTGACGGCGGTCGAAAAAATTTGTATGTTGTCTTGAAGTGAGATAAGCCCGAATAATGGCCTATATTATCGAGTTTGTGCCCAAAGGCGTTTGAATCGGCCTTTTTGCGGCGGCTTTTTCCCCGGCGGCGACTTTGGCCGGACCGCCGGGGGGGCCTGGTTGGGCCTTAGCCCCGTTAATCTCATTACCCCTAAATTCATCTCAAAAAATAAAATCCTTTGCTATAGCCTATTAGTTTTAGGTAACTTTTAGGTTATATTTGCCTAAAAAGCCCATTATTTGCCGTGCCTTGGGAGTCTAAGCCCGGAAAAACGCTTAAAATAATTTTATTTATGTTATAGCCTCTATCGGAGGCTATTTTAGCCTCAGATTGAGGCTTTATCTACCTCGGTTAGAGGTTCATTTAGGTAGCTCTCGTGACTAAAAAAATAAATATCTCGTATTTGTTTATGGCTTTCGCACTAACGTTATTCATTTCGGCGGGCTTCGGCCTGTCGGCTCCCTGGGCCGCCCTGGCCCAGGAGGGGGTCGAGGTCGAGGTCGAGGCCACCGAGGGGGAGGCCGTGCCCCCGCCCGCAATCACCTACGAGACGACGGCCCCGGCGGTGGATAACGGGGCCCTGGACGCGACCAACCTCCTTCGCGAGACCCTCCACCTGAATACCATCGGGACTTACAGCGCGGGTTTCGTCCTCCTTTCCTACGGTTACATCGGCGTGCTGGCCGACGCGCTGGGCCAGAGGGTCTACGAGCCCGACGTGGTCAATTCCATGTTGCGGGAGACCATCACCTATCTAAACAACGCCAATAACCAGCTAAAAAGTTACAAAGACCATGAAAGCGAGTTATCGGAGTCCGATTTGAATTTCCTTAGCGGCATAAGCAGCATCATAGGCGATTTAATCATCGAGGCCGAGGCCCTGGCCGATTTCGCCTCCGGGGAGGACGCCGCCCTGGACCGCTACAATAACGCGAGGAAAGAGGCCTGGCAGCGCATCAAGAGAATCCTTAACGTGAAATAAGACCCTTGGCCGGGCCTCTCCCGGCCAAGGGGTTTTCAATCCACGGGGTCGTCGTGGTAGCCCTGATCCCCGCCACGGCGCTCGCGGGCGGGGCCCTTGAAGTCCAGTTCCTCGGACAGGAACTGCCGCAGGCTGGCCACCCCGCTGACCCTCAGCTCGCTTCTTTCCAGCAGGTTGGCCTCGTTTATCGGGGCCACGGCCCTCCTGAAGCCCATCCTGGCCGCCTCGGCCAAGCGTTCCCTGAGCCTGCCCACGCTCCGGATCTCCCCGGCCAAACCCACCTCCCCCACGACTATCAAATCGGCCGGCAAGGCCCTGTCCATCCAGCTGGAGGCGATGGCCGCGGCCACGGCCAGATCGGCCGCCGGCTCGGAGATCCTGGCCCCCCTGGCCACGTTCACGAAAACGTCCCGGTCGTAGAGCCTGATCCTGGCCTTTTTCTCCAGGACGGCCGTGAGGAGGCTCATCCTGGTCGAGTCGACCCCCACCGTCTGCCTCCTGGGCATGGCCAGGGGGCTCGGGCTCACGAGGGCCTGTATCTCCATGAGGAGGGGGCGGTTGGCCTCCATGACCGGCGTGACCACCGAGCCCGGGGCGCCCTTGGGCCTCTCGGCCAAGAACAGGGCCGAGGGGTTTTTGACCTGGCCCAGGCCGGTCCCGGTCATCTCGAAAATCCCCGTCTCGTTGACCGAGCCGAAGCGGTTCTTGAAGGCCCGGAGTATCCTGAGGGCCCGATCCCTCTCGCCCTCGAAGTACAAAACCGTGTCCACCAGGTGCTCAAGGAGCTTGGGGCCCGCGATCTGGCCCTCCTTGGTGATGTGGCCCACCAGCCACAGCGGGATGCCCTTGGCCTTGGCCAGCGCGGTGAGCCTGGCCGCGCATTCCCTCAGCTGGCCCGGGCTCCCGGCCTGGCTCCCCAGCTCGGGTATCTGGACGGTCTGGATGGAGTCCACGGCCAGGGCGTCCCAGTCGCCGTTCTGGGCCGCGGCCTCGATTTCCGGGAGGGAGGTCTCCGGCAAAACCCACAGCGATTTGAGGTCCAGGCCCAGCCGCTCGGCCCGGTTCTTGACCTGGCCGGCCGACTCCTCCCCGGTCACGTACAGAAGCTTCCCGCCCTGCTGGGCCGTGGCCCCGGCGGCCTGGAGCAGGAGGGTCGATTTGCCCACCCCCGGCTCCCCGGCCAGGAGGATGACCGCCCCGGGGGTCAGCCCCCCGCCCAGGACCCGGTCAAGCTCGGATATGCCGGTTTTCAGGCGAACGGAGTTCTCCTCGGGGACCTCGGCCAAAACCACCGCCCCGCCCTCGGCGGCCCCGAACCCGGCCCTGGCCCTGGGCCCCGCCGGGCCGGGGGTCACAACCTCGGAAAAGCTCTCCCAGGCCTGGCAGGCCGGGCAGCGCCCCAGGTAACCCGTGGAGGCGTAGCCGCACTGGTCGCAAACGAACTTGGATTTGGCTTTGGCCATGGTGGCACCTTAACCCGCTGACCCCTGGGCGTCCCCGGACGGGCCCCCTGGGTCCTGAAATCCAGGCAAATTTATCAGGACGGGACCCCAAAAGCAACGGTTTCGGTAAAAAGGCCGGGCCGGCGGGGCTAAAAGGCCTGCCCCGCGACCTTGGGCGGAGGCCCGGACCCGGATGGGTAAACGGGAGGGGATTGGGTCGGTTTAGGCAATAAATTGGCGGGTAAAAGTAAATTTTAATTATTATCGCATGTAATAAGCTTATAAATATATGAAAATAAATTTTTATAATAACCACTAACCGAGGTAAAAATTATTCAAGATTGAAAATTTATTCGTAATTATGATACGGCAAGATTTTTAATGGCCAAGAATAAATTCGCACCATTATTTATATTTACATGACTTAAGTCTCTACAAACCAGGACCTAGTCGAATAGAATTTAGTCAATAAAATTATTTTTGCCGAAAAAAATTTATTTTGAAATTATAAAAAATAGTTTAACTTTAATTTTAGGATTGCTTCTACTTTATAGAATGATTTTCATTCAAATTTAAAGACCTGGCGCAATTTTTTTGTGTCCATTTAGGACTTTTAGCCGGGACCCCGTCTACTTTTAACTTGAAATCGGGCTAAAATTAAACTAACCTAAGATTGGCGGGTAGTCTATCCTGGGCGGCCCAAGGCCCCGTTTTTTGTCGCGAAACGCTCCCGGGGGTGGCGAGGTCAAACGGTGACGACGGGTCCGGCCAAATCGGTCAATTATATTGCCACAATGCTTGACTTGGCTTGATAATTGTGATTAACTTTAGAACGTTACAAAACCTCGAAACAATAAACGCCAATTCGTCCCAAATCTGAACCGCCCAATACCGAGGGAGATCGCCCGGACATGGGTACCGCCATTCCCGGACCATTCGTTTTACCTGGCATAGGAAGACGTTAAGGTGGCGGCCGCCCGGGGCGCCGCCGGGCCCGTTATGACGATTCGCCGGAAAGGCCCCAGGGCGACGACCGGTGGCGTATGGCGTTGGGGGAAAATTTTTCGCTTGGGTTTTGTCGCGTCGGGCATTCGGGAAAACGGGGCGGGCCACGGGTGGGCCTTGCCAACCCGAAAAATCAGTGACTGCCCCGGTGGCCGGGCGGCCTTAGGTCGCTAAGGGATCCAGGGACGTTTAATTTGCCGGAAGGCAGGCGGCTTTTCTTGGGACGAAGGCGGAAGCGCCGCATTGAGGAAACGTTAGCGTAAGCGCTACGGCGGAGAGATAATGGCAGAGATATCGCGACGACGTTCGACGCTGTCGGGCACGATAAAAGATCAAAGCACCGAGCATTTCAGGCTGATAATTGGTGAGTATTTGCTCAAGGCAGGCCAGATTACCCGTGGCCACCTTGAGGAAGCCACGAAATGGCTTAAGACCCATCCCACCGAGAGTATCTCCCGCTTTTTGCTCCGCATGGGCTATATCGAGATGAACACCATCCCGACCGTCCTGTCCAGGCAGTACAGTTACTCGATGGTCAACGTCTCGGAACGGGAAATACCCAAGCAAGTCCTGGATTTGGTGCCCTATAACCTCGCCCGTAGGTTCATGCTGATTCCCTACCAGACCAAGGACAACAAATTGATGGTCGCCATGCTGGAGCCG
Source organism: Deltaproteobacteria bacterium (assembly GCA_031278635.1). Taxonomy (GTDB): domain Bacteria; phylum Desulfobacterota; class Desulfarculia; order Adiutricales; family Adiutricaceae; genus JAIRNQ01. The sequence continues at coordinate 8,898 of JAITKA010000141.1, forward strand.
ACCAACAACAAGAATGTCGAGGAACTGGCCCTCCAGGTCAAAATGCAGGTCGTCCCGGCTGTCACCACCGAGCGCGATCTCATTGCCGCCTTCAAGATTAATTACAAGATCTCCGATGCCGAGGAGCAGGCCATCCTGGCCCCCCTGGACCCCCACGCCAAGGTCGAGGATGCCGCGCCGGTGACCGTCGAGAACCTTGGGGCCTTGATCTCGGACGCCCTGGACGATTTCTCTTTCGGCGAGACCAAGGACGAGGAGCTCTCCAACGACTCGTACTCGGCCGAGAACAGCGCCATCATCAACCTGGCCAACCAGATATTGGTCCAGGCCGTGACCCTGGGCGTCTCCGATGTCCACATCGAGCCCTTCGAGAAGCAGTTTTACGTGAGGTATAGGGCCGACGGCTCGCTTTACAAGCACACGAGGCTGCCCCTTGAGATTAGGAACGCCCTGATCGCCCGCCTCAAGATCATGGCCAGCCTTGACATTACCGAGCGCCGGGTCCCCCAGGACGGCCGCATCAAAATGCGCCTGGGCAAAAACAAGGAAATCGATTTCCGCGTCTCCTGCCTCCCGACCCTTTTCGGCGAGTCGGTCGTTTTGCGTATTTTGGATAAATCCGGCCTGAACGTGGACATGACCAAGCTGGGCTTCACCCAAAAGAACCTCGATCAGTTCATGCGGGCGGCCTACAGGCCCAACGGCCTTCTGCTGGTTACCGGCCCCACCGGTAGCGGCAAGACCGTTACCCTCTACTCGACCCTGTCTCTCCGCAACACGGACGATGTCAAGATCCTGACCGCCGAGGACCCGGTCGAGTTTAACTTCCCCGGGGTCAACCAGGTCAACGTCATAAAGGAAGTCGGGATGACCTTCGCCAAGGCCCTCAAGGCCTTTTTGCGGCAGGACCCCGACATATGCATGATCGGCGAGATAAGGGATCTGGAGACGGGCGAGATCGCCGTGGAGGCGGCCATGACCGGCCACCTTGTCCTTTCGACCCTCCACACCAACGACGCCCCCTCCACGGTCACCCGCCTGGCCGACATGGGCGTGGCCCCGTTCAACGTGGCCGCGGCCCTGGTCGTCTGCTCGGCCCAGAGGCTCCTGAGGAGGGTCTGCCCCAACTGCAAGCAGCCGGCCCCCAAGCTCCCGGCCAACAAACTCATGGAGGCCGGTTTCGACACCAACGAGATAGCCACCATCCAGCTTTTCGAGGGCCGCGGCTGCCCGACCTGCAAGGGTACCGGTTACAAGGGCCGCCTGGGCGTGTTCGAGGTCATGGAAAACTCGCCCGTCATATCGGACGCCATCGCCTCCAGGGTCCCGGAAGGGCACCTAAGGAAAATAGCCCTCAAAGAGGGCATGCATACCCTGCGGCAGGACGGCTTGCTGAAATGCCAGCAAGGCATGACCACCCTGGAACAGGTCCTGGAAAAGACGGTCATCCAAAAGGAAAGCTTGCCCCACTATCTCCTTAACCCCGACGAGATGGTCTTCGAGAACGGCGACACCATAATCAAGGAAGGCAACACCGACACGTCCTTCTACAAGCTCATCCAGGGCTGCCTTGAGGTCTTCAAGGGCCAGAACCTGATTGCCGAGATCTCCCAATCCAACACGTATTTCGGGGAGATGAGCGCCCTGGTCGGCTCCCGCCGCAGCGCCACCATCAGGAGCAAGGGCCGCAGCATAGTCAAGGTCTTCCCGGGCGACAAGCTGGGGGAGGTACTGGAAAACTACCCCGACATTTCCAAACAGATCATAGACACTTTGGTCCTAAGGCTAAACGAGTCCAGTAACCGCCTTTCCGAGATCATGCAAAACCGCATCGAGCTCGAGCGCACCTACGTCTCCCAGCTGACCTCGAACGTGGCCTCGGCCGGCATGCCCACGGCCGGGAAGCCCATAGTCGGGGCCCCCAAAGGCATAGCCATGGGGACCAAGGGCTCGGCCCTGGCCAAGCTGGCCGCCAAGACGGTGTCCAAATCGGCCGTCCCCGGCGGCGGGAACGGCTCGGCCGGCGCGCCGGTCATAAGGCCCGTGGCCAAGCCCGAGACCCCCGGTTACGCCCAGACGGCCATAGTCTCGGCCCAGGGGAAATCGCCCCAGCCCATGGTCCGGCCCGTGGCCCAGGCGCCCGGCCAGGGCCAGATCGCCCAATCGACCATAAAGCCCATAACCCAGGCCCCGAAGGCCCCCGCCTCGCCGCCCCCGCAACGGCTCCCGGAGATCCAGCCGGCCGAGGCCCCCGAGATCCAGGTTTCCGACGTCCAGGTCGAGGAGGTCCCGGTGGCCGTGGCCGCGGCCCCGCCGATCCAGCCCATAGTCGCGCAAAAACCGGCGGCCCCCGCGGTGGCGCCCAGGCCCATAGTCGCGGCCCAGCCGCCCAAGGCGGCCCCGGCCACCTTCGCGGCCCGGGCCGGCGATCCGTCCGCGACCAGGAGCAGTTTCATCCGGAACCTTCTCCCGGCCGATCAAACGCAGCTTGTCATAGTGAAAGACGCCGCCCCGGCGGCCAAGATACTCAGGGAAGTCAGGTAACGTAAGGTTTTCGCCTCAAAGGCATTCGGTGAGATTATGGCGGGTCCTTTCGATCCGCCATTATTTTCGCCCGCCATATTTTTTCCCGGGGCGGGCGCGGCTGCCAAAGGCCATGCCAAAAATAAAGTGACCACGTAAACGGAAATCGCGGCCAGGTATTGGAAGGGAACATGTTTAGACTAAAAAAGTATTTTAAGACCTCGCTTATAACTTTTCGTAACCTTTTCGTCGCAATTTTGATCATTTCGCTGCCTTGCCAGGCCGCCCTCGCCGCCGAGACCCTGGTCTGCGCCAGCTACCCCGTCTGGCTCTTCGCCCGCTACCTGAACGAGGGCCGGGACCTGTTCGAGGTGGAGCTTCTGACCAACCCGGCCACGGGTTGCCCGCACGAGTTCTCGCCCACCCCGAAAGACCTGAACCGCCTGACCAAAACCAAGGCCCTGGTCAAGAACGGCCTTGGCCTTGAGTCCTACCTGGATCTGGCCCTCAAGGTGGCCCCCCCCGACATAACCGTCATCGACGCCAGCGCCGGCATCCCGACCCTCGCCGCCGGCTGGGGCCGGGTCGATATCGACGGCCCCCAGGCCCCCGCCGACCGCTCCCCGGCCATGGCCCCCAACCCCCACATATTCCTCTCGCCCAAGCTCTCGATAGCCATGATGGCCAACATAGCCGAGGGCATGACGAGGCTCGATCCCGGCGGGGCCGACCATTACGCCTCGCGCCTTGCCGCCTGGGAGTTCTCCCTGGCCAGCCTCCTGGACGACATCGAGCGCTTCAGGGCCACCCACAGGGGCTTTAAGCTCGTGACCAGCCACGGCTTCATGGATTACCTGGCCAGGGACATGGGCCTTGCCGTCCTGGCCGACCTTAGCCCCATCGGGACCGAGGCCCCGCCCTCGGCCCAGAGGCTGGCCCGCCTGGGGCGCCTTATCGGCGAGGAGAGGATCTCGGCCATACTGCTCGACCCCGAGGCCGACCCGGCCGTGGGCCGCTCCCTGAGCCAGGAGTACAAAATACCCTCGGCCATCCTGGACACGGCCACCTCCGGCACCTATGACCCGCCCGAGGACTATTACGCCCAGATCCTAAGGGAGGACGTGGATCTCCTGAACCGGCTGTTCCCGGCCAACGTCCAGCCCCCACCCCCGGCGCCCAAGCCGGAAGCCGCCCCGCATAACCCGAAACCCATCGAACCGCCCACCTTGGACTGAGGCCCCGGCCGTGACCGAAGCGCCCAACCCAGCCATGCCCGACGCCCCCCGCGCCGGGCATGCCCATGCCCATTGCCCGAGACCCGACGCCCGGGAACTCCGGCCCGTGATTAAACTGGACAAGGTCAGCGTCACCCTGGGCCAGTACCGGGCCCTCACCGATGTCACGGCCCGTATACCCGAGAAATCCCAGACGGTCATAATCGGCCCCAACGGGGCCGGGAAATCCACCCTGGTCCAGGCCATCCTGGGCTTCATCCCCCACGAGGGCCGGATGGATTTCCAGCCCAAAAAACCCCGCTTCGGCTACGTCCCCCAGAGGCTCGATTTCGACAGGCACATGCCGGTCACCGTAATCGAGTTCCTGGCCATGGGCCTGACCGGCTGGCCCCTCTGGCTGGGCATACCGCCCAGGGTCAGGAAAAGGGTCATGGCCGGCCTGGACGAGGTCCGGGCGACCGACCTTGCCCGCAAACCCCTGGGGGCCCTCTCGGGCGGCGAGACCCAAAGGGTCATGCTGGCCGCGGCCCTCATGTCCCGCCCCGACGTCCTGGTCCTGGACGAGCCGGCCACCGGCGTCGACATAAACGGGGAGCAGCTCATGTGCGAGCTCCTGGACGGCTTCAAGGCCGACTACACCATAGTCATGGTCAGCCACGATTTGCCCACGGCCAAGGCCCACGGCGACTGGGTCATCTGCCTGAACCGCCGGGTGGTGGCCCAGGGCCCCCCGGAGAGGGTCTTCACCCCCAAGATCCTGGCCGCCACATTCGGCCTCCACCAAGGCATGGAACTGTTCCAGGGCAAGGAGATTAATTTTTGATAACCATGCGGAAACCAAGGGTTTTGTGTCCAAGGCTATCGGATTTTTAACCGTTTATGACTGACCGCCTAAAAAAATTATTTTAGAGCCTGTTTTGTTTAAATAAATTAAGTTAAGGGCAAAAAAATTATTTGGCAATCCCTAGCCAAATAAAAAATAATTTTAGAGCTTTTGTTGTTTAAATAATTTTAATTAGCGCTCATGGAAATACTATGCTGCAAATACTTGATTCACTCATCGCATAAAAAATTATTTTATAGCCTTTGTAGTTTAAATAATTTTAGTTAGCGCTCATGGAAATACCGTGCTACAAATACATGGTTCACTCATCGCATAAAAAATTATTTTAGAGCCTTTGTAGTTTAAATAATTTTAGTTGCGGACCATGGAAATAGCACCATAGAAATACTCGGCTCCCTTGCCCCATAAAAAATTATTTTATAGCTTTTGTAGTTTAAATAATTTATATTGGTGCCCATGGAAATACCGCCATAGAAATACTCGGCTCCCTTGCCCCATAAAAAATTATTTTAGACTATTTGTTGTTTAAAAAATTTTAGTTGTGGACCATGGAAATAGCGCCATAGAAATACTTGGCTCGCTTGCCCCATAAAAAATTATTTTATGTTCTTTGTTGTTTAAATAATTTTAGATGCGGACTATGGAAATACTGCCATGGAAATACTTGGCTCGCTTATCGCAGAAAAAATTATTTTTGTTCTTTTGTTGTTTAAATAATTTTAAAGGATGCTCATGGAAATTATTGACTCATTCTGACCGCAGAAAAAATTATTTTAGAGCCTTTGTAGTTTAAATAATTTATATTGGCGCCTATGGAAATACCGCCATAGAAATACTTGGCTCCCTTGCCGCATAAAAAATTATTTTATAGTCTTTGTAGTTTAAATAATTTATATTGGCGCCCATGGAAATAGCACCATAGAAATACTTGGCTCTCTTATCGCAGAAAAAATTATTTTATGTTCTTTGTTGTTTAAATAATTTTAGTTGCGGACTATGGAAATAGGACCATAGAAATACTTGGCTTCTTTGTCGCAGAAAAAATTATTTTTGTTCTTTTGTTGTTTAAATAATTTTAAATGCTGCCCATGGAAATTATTGGCTCTTTCTGACCGCATAAAAAATTATTTTAGAGCCTTTGTAGTTTAAATAATTTTAGTTATCACCCATGGAAATACTGTGCTACAAATACTTGATTAACTCATCGTATAAAAAATTATTTTAGAGCCTTTGTAGTTTAAATAATTTTAATTGACGCCCATGGAAATTATTGACTAATACTGACCGCATATAAAATTATTGTAGAGTCTTTTTTTGTTTAAATAATTTTAGTTAACGCCCATAGAAATGTTACCATAGAAATACTTGGCTACCTTAATGTATAAAAAATTATTTTTGTTTCTTTTTTGTTTAAATAATTTTAATTGACACCCATGGAAATTATTGACTAATTCTGACCGCATATAAAATTATTGTAGAGCCTTTTTTGTTTAAATAATTTTAGATAGCGCCCTTAGAATTATTATCATCGAATACTTGCCTACCTAATCGCAAAAAAATTATTTTAGCTTCTTTTTTGTTAAAATAATTTTAGTTGACGCCCATGGAAATTATTGACTCATTCTGACCCTATATAAAATTACTGTAGAGCCCTTATTTTTTAAATAATTTAAGTTAGCGCCCTTAGAAATATTACCATGGAATTACTTGTTTCCCTTATCGGGTATAAAATTATTTTAGGTACTTTATTGTTTAAATAATTTATGTTGTTACAAATAGAAATTCTGCCATAGAAATACTAAGTTTCCTTACCAAATAAAAAATTATTTTAGATATTTTTTTGTTTATATAATTTTATATATTATTAGTTGACGACTATGGAAATGCTCCCATAGAATTACTTGGCTCCCTTGCCTCATAAAAAATTATTTTAGATTCTTTATTGTTCAAATAATTTATATTAGCGGCCATGGAAATACTGCCATGGAATTACTTGGCTCCCTTATCGTATAAAAAATTTTTTTAGATTCTTTATTGTTTAAATAATTGAAGTTGATACCCATGGAAATACTTGGCTCTCTTTACGACGTTTTCGGTTATGTTTACGAGCCTTTATTTATGCGCCGCTCCGCAGTGGCCATGGCCCTTTTGTGCCTTTCGACCTCCTCGGCCGGGGTCATGGTCGTCAATAGGCGCCTGGCCTTTTTCCCCGACGCCGTGGGCCACTCGGTCTTTGCCGGGGTGGCCATAGCCCTCCTTTTCAGCCTAAACGTCCAGGCCTCGGTTTTGGGCCTTTCGGTTTTGATCGGCCTGACGATCACCTTCCTGTCCCTTCGCAGCCACTTGGCCTCGGATACCGTCATCGGTCTGGTCTTTTCCGGGGCGGTGGCCCTGGGCCTGGCCTTGGTCAGCCGCGAGCCCCAGGCCACGGCCGGCCTCTCGAGGTTTTTCCTTGGGGACGTCCTGACCGTGGACGATTACCAGATCCTGGCCTTGGCCGGCCTGGCCGGGCTTTCCTTCGTCTTCCATTTTTTCCTGACCAACCGGCTGACCCTCAGCTGCGTGATCCCCAGGGCCAAGAAAAACGCCTGGGCCGACTACCTTTTCGGGGCCTACCTGGCCCTGGTCGTGGCCATAAGCGTCCAGGCGGTGGGGGTCCTTTTGGTGACGGCCCTTTTGATCGCCCCCGCGGCCACGGGCAGGGTCCTCTCGGTCTCGCTCAAGGGCATGTTCTGGGTGGCCCTGGCCACCGGGGCATTGGCCGGGCAGATCGGCCTGTGGGCCTCCTTCCAGCCGGCCATAGACGCCGCCTCGGGGGCATCGGTGGTCCTGGTCAACGTCCTCATCTTTTGCCTGGCCACGGGCTACAGGCGCTTTTTCCCGGCCCGCTAGGGGCGGGTCCCCATCGCCTGTTTGAGCGGCTTTAAACTAGCGCTTAAAGCCTTAAAATAATCACGTTTATACGCCGTTTGTTGGCTTAGATAAAATAAGCAATATTATTAGATCGTTAAAAACTAATGTCGCTTCAAATCAGGTTAACTAGATAAAATGGCATAGGTTTTCTTGACACGGCTTTAGACTAGGGCTATAATATGGGTAGCCAATAAGGCCAGCCGGGTTTTTTTCGCGGCCGTAAGGCAAGACGTTTTCGCCAAGCCGTCCATCGTTTGGGTTTTTTTGCCGCCAAATCGCGTTTCGGTTGGGACCAGCCATGACCGCCCCCCTTCACCACATCAACCAAATGATCTTGCATCTGCCCGCCATGGGTGGTTTCGTGGCCGGCCAGGTGGGGGCCGAGGAAGAGCTGCGGCGCATGGCCCGCCTCGAGGAGGCCAAGGCGCTTCACCGGGACGTGGTCGAGGTGGTGGCGGAAACCATGAAGGGCGAGGCCCTCGAGCCACTGCGCGCCCGGCCCGAGAGAAGGCGCCGCGAGCCCAGGCTTTCGCCACGGGAGGAAAAACCCGACGACGTCTTTGAGCCGGTCCGGCCGGTGGTCGATTTTACCGTCTGAGGGCGGGCCCTAAGGGTCTTGGCCCTTAGGGAAAGGCGGGGTTAGGTTGGGGTTTGACGTAAAATCGCTCATGCTCCTTCAGGTCGTCCTGGAGGCCCTTCTGGTCATCCTCCTGTTCGCCTGGCTGTGGCGCTCAAGGAAAAGGCCCGAGGCCCAGAACCCGGCCATACCCGAGAACCTCAGGAACGGCGTGGAGCGTTTCCTGGCCGAGTCCGGCAAGATAGCCGAGACCTTCCAGGCGACCCTCAAAGACCAGAAAGACCTGACCAGCAGCCTGATCCTGAAGCTTGACGGCAGGCTGGCCAATTACAGGGAACTTCTGGCCGCGACCGAGGAGGCCATAAGGGACGCCGAGACGAGGCTCCTCAAGGTGGGCGGGGACGTGATAACCCAGGCCCAGGCCCAATACCAGGCCCAGTACGCCGCCGAGCAGCTCAAGGCCAACCCGGCCGCACCCGAGGTCAGGGCCATGGTCCTGCGCCTGGCCAAGAAAGGCCTGAGCGTGGAGGACATAGCCGTCAAGGCGAGGCTCCACCGGGGCGAGGTCGAGCTGATTATCGACCTGGAGCACCAATTCGGGGCCTGAGGCCCGATCTGGCACCTTTTAGTGAATCAAGACCAGCCAGACGAACGACAAAGTCAGGACCAGTCCGATAAGGAACCTGAAAAAGGCCCCAACGAGTAGCCCCAAAAGCGCCCCGCCGCCTGCCTTTAGGGCCTGACTCAGTTCCTGGCGGTTAAAGATCATCTCAAAGAGCGCGGCGCCGCCGAAGGCCCCGATTATGAGGCCGGGCAGGCTGAAAAAAATCAGCCCGATGATGGCGAAGACGAACGAGCCGATCATGCCCGCCTTGCCCGCGCCCATTTTCTTGGCCCCGATCACCGTGGCCAGCTGGTCCAGGGCCACGCTCACGGCCACCCAGCCGCCCACGATGACCATGGTCCACAGCCCGTAATGGGCCCATCCATCGTATAGCCCGTAGACGAGGTAGCCCGCGAAAATGAGCGGGAGGCCTGGTATCACCGGGAGCAACGTCCCGGCCAGGGCGATCAGCATCACCAAAAGGCAGGCGGCGAATATAACGTAGCTCATTGACTCTCCTTTCGCCACCAGGCCCAGGCCCGGGGGGGTAAAGGGTAATTGACGGGAATGCGGTAAAAAGAAATTCCCTTGGCCTACGATTCCGCGGCGGTTTATGGTATCATCGTTGAGTTGGAAAACATGGTGCCATAACATGCCAACGAAAGGCCCTGGCCGCTGTCGGCCAAAGGCCCCATGACCGTTCGCCCCCGCCGGCCACAAGCCCAAACGAAACGGGAACCCAACGAAACCTGGGAGCCCACAAAACCCGTGAATCCGGTAAGCCCGGGAGCCCAGTAATCCCGGCAAACTAGTTTGCCTCGGCCGGCCCATGGTTGACCGTGGCCCCAAATAGTCGGTCTCGATGGTGACATGGCATCCGCGTCGGGTACTTTAACATGGCCCAAAGCGACTTGGCAAGACATATAACTGTAAGTATTTGATTACGAGGAGTTTTTTAATGTCCGAAAATATCCAGGAATTAACAGACGACGTCTTCGATCAAACCCTAAGCGATACCGCTTTACCGATATTGGTCGATTTCTGGGCCCCCTGGTGTGGCCCCTGTCGCGCCTTGGCCCCTATCCTGGGCGAACTGTCGGAGGAGATGAGTTCCAAGCTAGCCTTTGCCAAGATAAACGTCGACGAAAACCAAGACGCGCCCAGCAAATATAACGTTCGTACCATCCCATGCCTCATAGTCTTTAAAAACGGCCAGGAGGTGGGCCGGGTGGTTGGCCATAGGGGCAAACAAAATCTTTCCGCGGAACTGGAGAAGTTGCTGTGATTCACTTAAGCGGCCTTAATCTCAGGACCCCATGGGTATCGAGGCTTATGATGGCCTTGATCGTGGCCGGGCTTTTAACCTTGACGCCGGGATGCGGCTCGGGCCCGGTCAAGTACGTTAAAAAACTCTTCGGCATGGGTGGGAACGACAGCCCGCCGCTCGGCGACATATCCGTGGACCTGGCCACCCAGGCCCAGGAACGGATGGACGCCAGCGACTACAAGGAAGCGGCCAAGCTCTTCCAGCAGCTCCGCGACCAGTACCCATACAGTAACCTGGCCATACTGGCGGATCTGAGGCTGGGCGACGCTTACTACAACGACCAGAAGTACATCGAGGCCTTCGCCGCCTACAAGACCTTCATCGAGAGGCACCCGGGCAGCGACGCCATCCCCTACGCCCTGTACCAGCAGGGCATGTGCTACTACAGCCAGATGAGAGGGGTGGACAGGGATCAGACCCCCTCGGTCGTGGCCATCCAGTACCTGGCCAACCTGGTCGAGACCTACCCGGACAGCAAGTACTCCACCATGGCCCGGGCCAGGATCACCGAGGCCCAGAACAACCTGGCCGGCCACGAGTTCTACGTGGGCGAGTTCTACTACAAACGCAAGGACTACCGGGCGGCCATCAACAGGTTCATGGGCATAATCACCTACTATCCAGATTCCGGTTACCACCAGAGGGCATATAATTATATCGCCGAGTATCGCGATCTGGTGGCCAGGGGGGTCATAGACGAGGGCAACCAGAGGCCCAGCGAGTACAATTCCCCCTTCACCGTCTCCGATATCACCCCCCCCATCTGAGAAGGGGGGAACAAGAAGGGCGGCCCACGGGCCGCCCTTTTTTATTTTAGCCGCGGCCCTCCTCGGCCGAGGGCTCGGGCAGTTTGGTCACCTTGACGCGGGTGACCGCGAGGCCGGCCACCCGGTCCACCTCGAACCTGGCCCCATAGGCCTCGTAGGCGTCGCCTTTGGCCGGTTCCTTCCCGAATTTGTCCCCCAGGATGGCGGCCAGTGTCCGGTACCTTTCCTCGGAGTCCGGGCCAAGGTCCAGTTCCAGGTAGCGACCCAGCTCCTCCAGGGAAACGGTGGTCAAGACCAGGACCCCGCCGCCCGGATCGTCCATGAAGGGCGGCTCCTCGTGGTCGAACTCGTCCTGGATCTCGCCCACTATGGCCTCCAGGATATCCTCCATGGTCACAAGCCCCTGAAAGCTCCCGTACTCGTCCCAGACCAGGCCCAGCCTGGTCCTCTCCTCCCGCATCAGTTCCAGTATGGCGTTGACCGTCAAGTGGTCATAGACGTACAGGGCCTTCCGCAAAAGGCCCCTAACGGTCTGGCCCTGGCTAAGGAGTAGGTCCTTGGCGTGGATGAAGCCGACCGGGTTGTCCTTCCCGTCCTCGTAGACGGGGATGCGGGTGTGGCCATGCTCGCGGATGACCTCGATGGCCTCCTGGGTGGTGGCGTCTATGGGCAGGGCCACGACCTTGGTCCGGTGGACCATGATGTCCCTGGCCGTGCGGCGGTCCATGTTGAAGATGTTGTTAAGGAGGGTCTCCTCGGTCGCGTCCAGCTGGCCGAAGCTCTTGGACTCGGCTATGAGGAGCTTTAATTCCTCGGTGGTGTGGGCCGTCGACTCGTTTATGCGGGAGGCCCTAAGGCACCAGAGGATAACCGAGGCCGAGAAATTCAGGATCTTGACGAACGGCAGGAACAGGACGTGGAAAACCCGCATGGGGAGGGCCAGCCACAGGGCGGTCCATTCCGCCCCCCTTATGGAGAGGTTTTTGGGGGCCAGTTCCCCGAAGGTCACGTGGATGAAGGTGATGATGACGAAACCGGTCACCACGGAAAGGGAGTGGACCACGGTGGGGTTTTCGAGGCCGAAAAAACCCATTGCCGGGCGCAAAAGCGAGGCCACGGCCGGTTCCCCCAGCCAGCCCAGGCCCAGGCTGGCCAGGGTGATGCCCAGCTGGCAGACCGACAGGTAGTCCTCGAGGTTATTGAGCCCGAAAAGGGCCGACTTGGCCCTGGAGTTTCCCGTTTTGGCCAAAAGTTCCAGTCGCGTGGGCCTTACCTTGACGAAGGCGAACTCCGCGGCCACGAAAAGGGCGTTCAGAAGCACCAGCAGAAACGCGGCCAGGATCATTAGGGCTGTATCCATAGTTGGTTGTCCGTCTGGGGGGCGGCCGGCCACGGGCCGGGCCGGGGCCCCGGTTTGGCCCTGGTTTCAGTGGGGCGGAAATTCTAAATATTGACGCATTTGCCGGGCCGTCTATCTCTCGCGACCATTATATGATACAATTATGTAGTTTCAAAGGCACCTTTTCCGGGAGCCCAGGAAGCTTTGGCTCCGCCGTTTTAGGCCCAAGGGCTAAGGCGCCCGGGCCCCTGGGCGGCTAAAGGCAGGGGAGACGGGATTATGGATCGAGCTCTGATAAAAAAATTCCTGGACGGTGACCTTGGCGACCCCTTTTCCGTGCTGGGGGCGAGGCCGGCCCTCCAAAACGGGCGCCCAGGGGTCCTTTTCAGGGCCTACCTGCCCACCGCGACCAAGGTCGAGGTCCTCCTTTCCGGGGGGGTGACCGTCCCGCTCAGGGCCCAGGGCCCGGCGGACGAGCCTTCCGGGCATTTTTTCGAGGGCTTTTACGAGGGCGAGCACGACTACGGTCCCTACAGGATACTTTCCGAGTACGGCCGCGGCTCGAAGCCCGCGACTTTTTACGACGCCTACGGTTTCATGCCGGTCCTGGGCGAGCTGGACCTGTTTTTGTGGAACCAGGGCAACCACTACCAGATATACCAGAAACTGGGCGCCCATCCCATGACCCATCAGGGGGTGAGGGGGACGCATTTCGCCGTCTGGGCCCCGTCGGCCAAAAAGGTCTGCCTTGTTGGGGACAAAAACCTCTGGGACGGCCGGAGGCTGCCCATGCGGCCCAGGGGGGCCTCGGGGGTCTGGGAGATATTCGCCCCCCATTTCGGCTCGGGCGACCTCTACAAGTACGAGATAACCACCCAGTCCGGGGATCTCCTGATCAAGGCCGATCCCGTCGGTTTCGCCATGGAGAGGCGACCCAAGACCGCCTCGAAGGTCTACGATCTGACCAAATACGAGTGGAACGACGGCAAATGGATATACGAGCGCTCCAAGACCAATTTTTTGACTAGCCCCATGTCCATATACGAGATGCATCTGGGCTCCTGGAAGCGGCATAAGGACGGAACCTGGCTCACTTACAGGGAACTGGCCGAGGAACTGGTACCATACCTTAAGGAAATGGGCTTCAATTGGCTGGAAATGATGCCCATAAGCGAGTTCCCCTTCGACGCCTCCTGGGGCTACCAGGTCACCGGCTACTACGCCGTGACCTCCCGCTACGGGACCCCGGACGATTTCCGCTACCTGGTTGACGCCTGCCACCAGGCGGGCATAGGGGTCATCCTGGACTGGGTCCCGGCCCACTTCCCCCGCGACAGCTTCGCCCTGGAATATTTCGACGGCACACACCTGTACGAGCACGCCGATCCCCGCCAGGGGGCCCACTCGGACTGGGGCACCCTGGTCTTCAATTACGGCCGCAACGAGGTCAAGAACTTCCTGGTGGCCAACGCCCTGTTTTTCGTGGACGAGTACCACATAGACGGCCTCAGGGTCGATGCCGTGGCCTCCATGATCTACCTCGACTATTCCCGCAAGGAGGGCGAGTGGATCCCCAACCGCTACGGCGGGCGGGAAAACCTCGAGGCCATCGAGATGATCAAGACCCTCAACACCAAGCTCTACGAGCTCTTCCCCGGGACCATGACCATAGCCGAGGAGTCCACGGCCTTCCCGGCCGTCTCCCGCCCGGTCCACCTGGGGGGCCTGGGCTTCATGTTCAAGTGGAACATGGGCTGGATGCACGACATGCTCGATTTCATGAGCAAGGACCCCATCTACAGGCGCTACAACATGGAGCGGCTGACCTTCGCCCTCCTTTACGCCTTCCACGAGAATTTCTGCCTGCCCCTCTCCCACGACGAGGTCGTCTACGGCAAGCGCTCGCTCTTTGACAAGATGCCGGGCGACTATTGGCGTAAATGCGCCAACCTTAGGCTACTTTTGGGATACATGTTCGCGGAACCAGGCAAGAAGCTTCTCTTCATGGGCGGCGAGTTTGGCCAGATCAACGAGTGGGACCACGCCAGCCAGCTGTCCTGGGAGCTCCTCTCCCGGCCCCAACACCAAGGCCTCAAGGCTTTCACCAAGGATTTGAACGGGCTGTACGCCTCGGAACCGGCCCTCTACGAGATGGACTACGATTGGCGCGGCTTCGAGTGGGTCGACTTCAGGGATTCCGACTCCACCGTGATAAGTTTCCTCCGCCGCGGCCGCGACCCCGGCGAGACCATCCTTTTCGTCTTCAACTTCACCCCGGTCATCCGCGACCGCTACCGCCTGGGCGTCCCCAGGGCCGGTTACTGGAAAGAGCTGATCAATTCCGATTCCTCCGTTTACGGCGGGAGCGACGTCGGCCTGGGAGGCGGCCGGCACACCGATCCAATCCCCGCCCATGGCCGCCAGCAAAGCCTTGAGCTGATCCTGCCCCCCCTGGGTTTTTTGGCCTTAAAGGTCCGCTAGGAAGCTGTCGATGGGTCGCCAGGTCATTCAGTGCACTAGCGTCTATTTTAGCCCCACCGGGACTACCAGGCGAGTCGTTAAGGGCATTTCCCAGGGCCTTTCCATGCGCCCCAGGGATTTCGACGTGACCCTGCCCCCGGCCAGGGACCGGGGCGTCAACCTCGAGCGGGACGAGCTCCTCATCCTGGCCTCCCCCGTCTACGGCGGCAGGCTGCCCCCCCTGAGCAGGGATTTCTTTAACCGCCTCGCCCCCGGCAAGAGGCCCGTTGTCGCCGTCGTGGTCTACGGCAACCGCGACTACGAGGACGCCCTCCTGGAGCTCTACGACCTCTGCGTGGCCAAGGGCTACGAGGTCGTGGGGGCCGCGGCCTTCATAGGCGAGCACTCCTACTCCCACGTCATGGGCAAAAACAGGCCCGACCCCGCCGACGAGGAACGCGCCCGCCGCTTCGGCCTCTCCGTCCGCCAGACCATGCTCACCGACAACTCCCTCGGCGAGCAGCCCCTACTGGCCAAGGGCCGCCGCCCCTACCGCGCCTATCCCGACAAATTCGCCTTCGCCCTCTCCACCTCCAAGCGCTGCGCCAACTGCCTTTCCTGCGTCCGGCACTGCCCCGTGGGCGCCTTCGATAAAGGCGACCCCCGCCGCGTCAACCAGAAAAAATGCATCATGTGCGCCGCCTGCCTGAAACTCTGCCCCGAGGGGGCCAAGTTCATAGACGACCCCGATTTCCGCGACGACATGGCCTCCCTGGTCGCCTCCAACCTCGACCGCAAGGAACCGGTCGTCTTCCTGCCCTGAAAAAACCCCCCGC
>JAITKA010000031.1 GCA_031278635.1 Deltaproteobacteria bacterium
GTTCAGTCGGCTACCCTTCTTGAAGTTGCATAGTGGGAGCGATAATATTTATCTTTAAGGCTGGTCTTTACCACTTTTTTGCCCTTACCTGGGGCATGGATCATTTTGTTGCCTCCAACGTATAAGCCAACGTGGTGGATGCGGCCGTTTGTCTGGAAGAAAATCAAATCCCCGGGCACGAGCTCGTCTCTTTTGACCTTGAAGCCAGCAGAGGCTTGTTTGTGCGAGGCGTCAGGTAGGTTGATCCCGTATTGTTTATAAACGTACCAAACTAAGCCGCTACAATCAAAGCCTTTCGGCGAACGGCCACCATATTTGTATGGACTGCCGATAAATTTATGGGCAGTTCTTGCCACTTCCATTCCTAGCCCAGAAGGAGCTTTTTTACTGGCACAGCCTAAAAAAAACAGTCCAATGACAGCAATTAAAGATAGAATTACTAGATGTCTGTTTTTCATATAAGCACCATATAATGTCTCTGTGAATAAATTATATTCAAAGGACACAACTATAGCAACTGAACTAATTATATTAAATAATTATTGTTCAGGCGCAAAAAAATTTTTTAATCTTGAACGAAACTCACATTAATATAATTTTTTAAATTTAAACGCCAGACTTGATACTTCCTAAAATCTGGTTTAATAAGATCATTCTATTCTCTAAACGCCTTGGCTTGAGAATAGCCCGACTCGCCTTAGCCTGTAGTTTCCAACCGTCAGACTCTTTCCGTTGCAAAAAATAGGCCGTAAAAACCAAAAATGCCAGAGCCGAAAAGAACGGCCAAAGACTTTGGCTTCTCGGCATCGGTCGTTGGTGGCTAGGGTTATTCCCGCTCGAGGGCCAGTTTAATAAGCTCGTCGAGTAACGACGGTAACGAGTAGCCAACTGCCGCCGCGGCCTTGGGCACCAAGCTGTTATTGGTCATGCCGGGAAGGGTATTTACCTCTAGGATAAATAAGATGCCTCTGTCATCCATGATGAAGTCGGTCCTGGAGATACCCCGGCAGCGCATGGCCCTGTGAGCGGCTAAGGCCAAGTTCTTGACGTTGTTGGTTTCTTTTTCCGATAGTTCGGCCGGGCAGATCTCCTCGGCTTGGCCCGGTACATACTTGGCCTCGTAGTCAAAAAAAACGTGCCCTTCGGCTGGTTTTATCTCGATCGGCGGTAAGGCCCTGGCCTTTAGGTTTCCCAGGACGGCGCAGGTCAGTTCCCGGCCCTTAACGAACCTCTCCACCATGGCCCGATCGTCGAGCTCCCACGCGACCCTTAAGGCCTTGACGGCCTCAGCCTCCGACTTGGCGATGGTTAGGCCAAATGATGAGCCTTGGGCGACCGGTTTCACTACCATGGGAAAGCCGTAATGTTCCATGGCGTTTTTGATCAGAATGTGGGGATCTTGTCCCTTGCGGCCAACCATTTCGGTGGTCACCGTCAGGCCATGGAATCGCATGATATCTTTGGTCATCTTTTTGTCCATGCACATGGCCGAGGACATGACCCCGCTACCCACGTAAGGGATCTTCAAGAGTTCCAAAAGCCCTTGGATGGTCCCGTCCTCGCCATAGCGGCCATGGAGGATTGGAAGGGCCAAATCGAAATTCTTGGCCTCGGCCACCAGTTTGGACAGATCGGTCGCTGGATCGAAAACGGTGACGTCATAACGGTTTGGGTCAAGGTTATTTAAAACCTCTTGGCCGGAGGCCAGAGAGACGTCCCGCTCGCTGGACTGTCCTCCCATTAGGAAGGCTATCCTCAATTTATTGGCCATGGCCGAACCTCCGAATGTCAAAAACCAAGCACGCACCGTCCTCAAACGGAACGCAGTAAACCCACGTTCGCTATGATCATCGCTAGCATAGACCGTGGGCCAGCCAAGACTTGCGTTGGCCAATCCCCTCTGGTAGCCAAACCGAATAGGGCTCCAGGAGAGGAAAGTGGCGAAGGACAAAAAAACCGCCCACCCCTTTTCCGTAACCAAAACCAGGGTAGGCGGCCCAAAGCGCTTTGAAGCGTCTCACAAAAGAATTCCAAGAATTCTCTCGGGAGGGCTAGGCGAATAAGCCAAAAAGCTTTAAAAAAAGGCAGTGGCTGGTTCCAAACCGGGAACCCAGCCTGGGACCCCTAGTCAGGGCTCCCGCCCGGTGGACCCTTCGAGCAAGGGCCTAGGATTGTTGTCCCGTGGAAGCCTGATGGCACAATTTGGCCAATCTGGAGATACGCCTCGCGGCGTTCTTGGCATGGATCGTGCCTTTGGACGAAGCCTTATGCAACGCGCTCATGGCCTTTCTAAAGGCCTCGTTGGTTACCTCCGGGGCCTCGCCCACGGACAGCCTGGCTTTTTTCAGGGCATTTTTGACTTTGGTTTTGTTGATGCCGTTACGGGCGTTTCTGGTCACGCTCTGACGAGCTCTCTTGAGCGCTGATTTATGATTGGCCAAGTGACTCTCCTTGTGGTATTAATTCTCTTACGGCTCAAAGGCTTCATGGATAAAACCTCGAGGCCGCTAATGTTTCCGGGCCTAATTATACGCCCATGTAAACAATGAACTATACTAAAGCGAGACGCGCTTGTCAACAACAAAATCGCAGTCCAGTCAAGGCTCAATTCTCCGCAGCGCTTCGGTTGTAGGTTTTTTTACCCTCCTTTCTCGCTTGGCTGGCCTACTCAGGGATCAAGTGACAGCCTATTATTTCGGGGCAGGAACCGTGGCCGACGCCTTTTTCGTCGCCTTCCGTATCCCCAATTTCCTGAGGCGCCTTTTGGCCGAGGGAGCCCTAACGCCGGCTTTCGTGCCCGTCTTTACCCAAAAATTAAAAAGCGAGGGCATCGCGGGCGCGGCCAGCCTCTTCAGGGGGGCCTATACGCTCCTGACCTTGTTTCTTTTGCTCCTTACGGTTTTGGGGATCATCTTGGCTCCCCAGATAGTGGCCGTACTGGCCCCCGGATTTCTCGATGACCCGGAACAGTTGGCCTTAACGGTCACGCTGGCTAGAATCCTTTTTCCTTACATCTTACTGATGTCCCTAACCGCCCTGGCCATGGGTGCCCTGAACTCCATGGGGCACTTCACGCTTCCGGCCCTGGCCCCGGTCGCCCTAAATTTCGCCATGATCATGGGGGCCATAGTTATCAGCCCAAAGCTCGACAGGCCAATCATGGGCCTTGCCGCCGGGGCCGTGTTGGGAGGGGTCTTACAGCTGGCTCTCCAGATCCCCCAACTCTGCAAGGCCGGGAAATTTCTCCTGCCCAGCTTTAAGTTTAAAAACCCGGCCCTCTGGAAAATGTTGAGCCTCATGGCCCCGGCGGCCCTGGGCGGTGCCGCCTACCAGATTTCGGTCCTAATAAATACCCAGCTTGTCTCATTTCTCCCCAAAGGGAGCGTCTCCTGGCTCTACTACGCCGACAGGCTCGTCCAGTTCCCCATGGGTATCTTCTCCTTGGCCCTAGCCACCGTGGTCTTGCCGGAACTATCCCGCAGGAACGCGGCCAAAGATTTTGATGGGTTTAGGGACACTCTCAAATCGAGCCTGGGACTTCAGTTTTTCATAACCTACCCGGCCATGCTTGGCTTAATCGTCATGTCCCAGACCCTTGTGGAACTTTTGTTCCAAAGAGGAAATTTTGACCCCGAAAGCTCAAGGCGGACGGCCGACGCTCTATGGGCTTACGTCATAGGACTTCCTTTCATGTCCGCTGTAACCATCCTGGCCAGGGCATTTTATAGCGACTCAAACACCAAAACCCCGGCGACCGTGGCCGCCGTCTCCCTGGGGTTGGGGTTAATCGCCGCCATCGGTTTGATGGGACCCCTTAAGCACGTCGGCCTGGCCCTGTCGAGCTCCATCACCGCCGTCATAAACTTCGCCTGGCTAGCGTTACTTCTTAGGGGCAGGGGTTGGCTGCCGCTTGGGCCGGTGGCCATTGAGTCAATTAGATACCTGCTCTGGGCACTCGCGATGGGTCTGGCCATCTGGCCCCTTTATCTCACGGAGGCCACAAACACCCCGGCTAGGCTCTGGCGAGTTGGCCTTGGCCTCGCGTTGGGGCCAGCTATTTATTTCGGGCTGGCTCTCGTCTTTAATTGCCCGCACGTCCAGCCTATCAAATCCGCGGCCAATAAACTAAAAGCGAGGCTAATAAAATCTAAATTGAATTAATTTTTTGTCTTTATACATATAACAGCATTATAAAATAATAATTCTTTAATTTTAAGATATATCAATAAACTTCGTATTCAATTTCTTCTCCATAGCGCCTGATAAGCTGATCAGCCTGAATCTTTGGTATGCCAGCGTACTCAAGTAGCTTCGTTTCTTCCTTCTTATTATTAGCATGGGTAACTAAAATTACAGTAAGATAGGCATCGTCAACTTCATCAAGGTAATAAAGTTCTATTCTAATATGATTATAACGGCTATTTGGCTCTATATCAGCCACCATGATGTAACCGTAATCTCCCTGTTCGAATTTATATTTCAGGCCGTCAAGTTCGTAAGGGACCCTCAAAAGATGGGGCAGCGTCTTTTTTTGTAAGTATTGGCCCAAGGTTTCGCAGAATGGCTTTCTGGCCTCGTTTCGGCAAAACGCGGCTAGGGTGACGGTAAAAATCAAAAATTCACCTAGCCATATTAGCCTGTACGGTAGTCCCATGACCTCATGGCCCAAAAGCGTCCAGACGCCCCTGTCGATAACCATTAACAGGTAATTTATCGAATACTCTAGATTTAACGCCTCAGAGACCAAAACCTTCCAGTTAACCGTCGAAACAACGAAACCGAACGCCCTTGAATCACTGCCTATTTGAAAAACTTGATCCGTTTGGTGGATAAATAAGTTCAGCCAAACCAAGGCGTGGAAAACGTAGCCTACAAGCCCGCCAAAGAAAAACAAGACAAATGCCAATAAATTATTACGTACTGGAGTAATATCCAAAGCCCAAGAGGAGAAAAAATAAACTCCATAACTATATGCCAAAGGAAAAACTATTCCAATATAAACTATAGGATTATACCAAGTGAGATACGCATAAGCTATTCCGAGAATACTAGCCACGACCGACGTAACCAAAGGGATAAATATAAGGGCCGCCGGAGAAAATTTCCCGGATGGATGATAATACTCTGGCATAATCATTCCTTAGAGACTATAAAAAATTCAGTAACGTTTTCAATTAGTTTTGCTAAACGCCAGTCAGAATATCTTTAATAGCCTCAATCATGCTACCCTAAACCGTGACCTATAAAGTCACCCGGCCCAGTTAAGACTTTCCGAAAAATAAAATTCATATCCTTGGAACGTTTGGCCCACTTGGTCATAACCAATGGGGAAAAATTTTAAGCCTTCAAATAATTTTCTTCCCGTCATTTTAGAATAATAAATATTTCTTGTCCAGCGTAAAATGAGAAATTATGAACATGGAATCTAACCATTCAAGCGCCTTTTCGGGTGAGAAAACGACCCTGTAGCTACGGAATGTCCCGGAGAATAATAGCTCGCGACCCTGCGTTGGGACAATTCATTATAGGTCTATGGAGCATGGCCTTGACGTTTCGTCCCCACAAAAATATGGCGCCACCGGATCGAGCCAGCGTAACGTACGACGGCCATAAAAAAACCCCTTTCCGTGGCGGTCAGGGGTGTTCGATTTCTAACGGTTGCGGGGTGGCTTATTTTTGCCGGCGAGATCTAAGCCAATTTGGCCTACTTTTCAGTGAGAATTCCCGGGCGGGTAGGGCGCGGTTGAAGCCGTAAACGCTCATGCCCAGGCTATCGCCAACCAAAGATCGTGTCCCCATCCCGGCGGGCTGCCGGAATTGGGGCAAGCGGTACTAGTGGGAGACAACGCAAGCTATCTTCGCATCTTTAGGCTTTATTTTGCAGATATAGATAAATATTTAACTAGATAGTATTATTTATTTAATTATTATATATAAAAATTTTTACTTATACAAATAAAATTTTTTACCATAATTTTATACAATTATCTTAGCAAATTTTTAAGATTTAATAGGCTTAATTGCTGGATATTTATAAACATCTTTTAAAACTTTAATTTAAAGATTCTAGCAGGAACATTGACAATTTTTAGCGAAAAAGTTTAGCCTGTCGGCAGAAGGTTCAGTATCCTAGCGGCCGCGCAGGCGGCCCCGTAGCCGTTATCGATGTTTTGCACGGCCACGCCCGGGGAACAGCTGATCAGCATGCTGGCCAAGGCGCTCTCGCCCTGACGGGCCAGCCCGTAACCTACCGAGGTGGGGACGGCGATGACCGGCCTCGGGGTCAGGCCGCCAAGGACCGAGGCCAGGGCGGCGTCCAGGCCGGCCACGACTATGATTACCTGATGGGAGTTTATCTCCTCCAGGGAACCGGCCAGCCTCCAGAGGCCGGCGACCCCGCTGTCCTCGAACAAGCCGTACTTAAAGCCCAGATATTCCAGGGTTCTGGCCGCTTCCCTGGTCACCTGGGCGTCGGCAGTGCCTCCGGAGACGATGGCTACCTTACCCAAAACCGCGGAGGGTGGGCACTTCTCTCCCCAGGCGGTCTTGGAGACCGGATCGTAATCGTAAACTTGCTTCAGGGAGTCATCGAGGGAATCAAAGACGGAAGGTTCTAACCTGGTAAAGAGAACGGGCCGGCCTTGGCCCCGGCCGAAAGAGACCATGAGATCCCTAAGGTTCGAGCCGGGTTTGCCTTGGCAGAAGACGGCTTCCGGGAGGCCTATGCGCGCCTTTCTGGCGTGGTCGAAAAGGACGCCTGGGCTTATGGGATCGAGGGTCATGCGGCTCGCTTGGCTTTGGGAAGATAAAAAGGCTAGTCGGTTCCAAAGAAAAAACGTCTTTGGAACGATTATCCCGGTTAACCTTTGAGATCAGGGTATATTGGGAATTTTTGGATGAAATCCTCTACCCTCATCCTGATCTTATTCAGCCGGCTTTCGTTGCGGACGTTGCGCAAGGCATCGACGATGAACTCGCCGACCACGTCGATATCGCTTTCGATCATGCCGCGGGTAGTCAAGGCCGGGGTCCCAAGCCTAAGCCCCGAGGCTATGGAAAAGCACTCCTTCTCGAAGGGCACGACGTTTCTGTTGGCCGTGATCCCGGCCATGTCAAGGGCCGTCTGGGCCTCTTGCCCGTTTATGCCCGAGGGCCTCAAATCGATTAGTATCAGGTGGGTGTCGGTGCCCCCGGAGACCAGGCGATAGCCAGCGTCGGTCATGTGGGTCCCAAGCCTTTGGCAATTTTTTAGGACCTGGCGCTGGTAATCGATAAATTCGGGTTCCAACGCCTCCCCCAAGGCCACGGCCTTGGCAGCGATTACGTGAAGAAGGGGGCCTCCCTGGATGCCCGGGAAGATCTGCTCGTCAACGGCCTTGGCTAAATTCTTGCGGCACAGGATCATCCCGCCCCTTGGGCCCCTCAGGGTCTTATGGGTGGTCGTGGAGACTATGTCGGCGTGGGGCACCGGCGACGGGAAAAGACCCGCGGCCACGAGGCCCGAGAAGTGGGCCATGTCGACCATAAGGTAGGCCCCGCACCTATCGGCCACCTCCCTGAATTTGGGGAAGTCGATGATCCTCGGGTAGGACGAGGCACCGGCCACGATTATTTGGGGCTTTACCCGCTCGGCGATCTCGGCGAGGGCCTCGTAATCGATGTATTCGGTATCCTTCCTGACCCCGTAAAACGCGGTCTTAAAAAGCTTTCCGGAAAAGCTGACCGGGGCCCCGTGGGTCAAATGGCCCCCGTGGGTCAGATTCATGCCCAAAATCGTGTCCCCCGGCTTTAAGACGGAAAAATACGAGGCCATGTTGGCCGAGGAACCGCAGTGGGGCTGAACGTTGGCGTGCTCGGCCCCGAAAAGCTTTCTGGCCCTGCCTTGGGTAAGGATCTCAAGATCGTCAGCGTTCTCGCAGCCCCCGTAATAACGGTGATCCGGGTACCCTTCCGCATACTTGTTAGTGAAAACGCTGGCCCCGGCGGCCAGCACCGCCATGGAAACGTAGTTCTCGGAGGCGATCATCTGCAATTTTTTTCTCTGTCTGGCCAATTCCCGGCTTAAGATCTCGTAAAGCTGGGTGTCGTGGGCGAGGTCATGAAATGTGGGCATGCGCTATCCTAAATAATCAAGGGGCGTTAGAATCTAAAAAGAATCTAATCTTTTAGCGAAATGGTCCTTACCTTTATAGGGTAACCGCTAACTAAAATGGTTAATAGACAACCTGTTTTGAACCATTAAGACTTTTCTGTCCCATAGAGGCCTTCAAATAGGTCAATCCTTTCCTTATGCCTGCCACCTTCAAAGTCGGCGGCCAAAAAGGCATCCAAAATCGCCACGGCCAACTTTGGCCCGACGGTCCTCTGACCTAGCGTGAGGACGTTCGCGTCGTTGTGGGCCCTGGCCATGGAGGCCGCGAACTCAGTGGGGCAATTGGCCGCCCTGACCCCCAAAAAGCGGTTGGCCACCAAGGACATGCCAACCCCGGTCCCGCAAACCAAAACCCCCAAGCGAGCCTCGCCGGCTTGGATCAGTTTGGCCACCTTGATGGCCACGTCCGGGTAGTTGGCTTTTTCCACGTCAGGGGCCACCCCCATGTCCAGGGCCTTAACGCCCAATCCTTCGAGATGTTTTAAAAACAGTTCCTTGTGCTCACGACCGGCATGGTCACTTCCGACGGCCACTACCGTATCGCCATTCAAAGTACCTAAAGAATCGGACATAACTATGTCGCTTACCGCCAAGGGCGGTGAATTTAGCTAACCTTTAAATCAGGGGCGGTTGGCCCGCCACGGAGCCAACCACCCTAGCTCAATCAATTGGCTTGAAGGTGAAAGATTCGCCCTCGGTCTTGGAGACTCGCCCGATGCCGGGGAAAGGCAGATGGGACCCGGCCACGACTTGGCCGTTTTCGGCCGACTCGGCAAGGGTTTTCTTCCTGGTCTCCCGGGCTTTGGGCTTATCCACGTCATACTGCATGGTTGCCTCGGGATATTTAAACTGGACGTAGGCGATGTGGATAATGTCGCCCCAAGCCAAAAAGTCCTCGTCCCCACCCTCAAACAAAAACCCAACGTGGCCAGGGGTATGGCCATAGAGCTCAACCGCCTTGACACCGGGTAAGACCTCATCCCCAGGGGAAAAAAGCTTATACCGATCCGAGCTTTTGTAAGGATTTATGGACTTCTGGGCTTGCTGCCCGCGGTCATTGCCGCCTAGCCAGTATTCATCCTCTTTAGTGTCGGCGTAAACCACGGCGTTGGGAAAAGCCGGGTTACCTGACTGGTCAATCAGCCCCCCGATATGGTCCATATGAAAGTGGGTCAAGAGAATGACTTTAATATCGGCGGGATCGATGCCAGCCTCTTTTAAATTTTTAAGCAGGTTGGCCTGTGGGCCGTTTCCCGTATCGACCAAAGCCTTGCCCGAGGGCAGGTCGACAACGAAGGCGTTCACGTAAGACGGAAAAGCTTGCCCGCCGGAGCCGACCTTGGCCGCCTCAAGGCTAATCTGCTCGTTCGTGAGCTCGCCCAAAAGGCCAAAACCCATCTCGCCGGTGGCGTCCGAGATGGCGGTGACTTCCAAGTTTCCGACCTTGGCCTTATAAAAGCCGGCTTTCTGGGCATAAGCCTGTGACCGGCTCAAAACCAAGGTCAGGACGAAAACGAGGCCAGCGATGGCCACTAGAAACCCAAAATAACCCTTCATGGTAATAACCTCAAAGCGCCCGGGACCGCTAAAGTCCAAGGGTTAAGCTGGAATTAGCTAATTTACCCGACTTGATGGGAAATAGCTTTGATTTAATGGGAAAGGCGAAAGTAAATCATCATTTACCCATTTTATAAGATTCCCCGAAGGTTATCCGGTATGGGGCTTTGGGCGATTTCTATCGGAAATCGCGAGATGAACTTTCGTCACGCCAATCTAAAAGCGTAAAAGGAAATTTTTTAGTCCCAGGCACCGACCTTGCCC
The DNA here is from genome assembly GCA_031278635.1 of Deltaproteobacteria bacterium. Lineage (GTDB taxonomy): Bacteria > Desulfobacterota > Desulfarculia > Adiutricales > Adiutricaceae > JAIRNQ01. The sequence goes on from JAITKA010000031.1 coordinate 9,974, forward strand.
ATTATGATGACCCCGTTGGTCCCACCAAAGCCGAAAGAGTTACTCATGGCCGCCCTTAGGTCGGCCTTTCGGGATTGGTGGGGGACGTAATCGAGATCGCAGAGGGGGTCTGGGTTGTCAAGGTTTACGGTCGGTGGGATGACGCCCTCGTGGATGGCCAGGGCCAAGAAGGCCGACTCTATGCCGCCGGCCCCGCCAAGGAGGTGCCCGGTCATGGATTTGGTGGAGCTTATGGGCACTTTGGGGGCTAAGGGGCCAAAAACTTGTTTCATGGCCTTGGTTTCGACTTGATCGTTTAGGCCGGTCGAGGTGCCGTGGGCGTTCACGTAGCCGATGTCAGCCAAGGTGAGGTTTCTAGGGGCGGCATCGTTTAAGGCGGCCCGAATGGCCAAGACGGCCCCTCGCCCGTCATCGGGCGGGGCCGTGAAATGAAAAGCGTCGCAACTGGCCCCGAAACCCAGGATCTCGGCGTAGATCCTGGCCCCGCGGCTTTGGGCCCTGTTCCATTCTTCCAGGATCAGGATGCCCGCGCCCTCGCCCACGACAAAACCGTCCCGGTCGCGATCGAAAGGCCGGCTGGCCTTTTCCGGGGCGTCGTTTCTGGTCGAGATGGCTTTAATTGCGTTAAAACCTGAGATGGCTAGCGGGGTTACTACCGACTCGGTCCCGCCGGTCACCATGAGATCGTAGTCGTAATCCCTGATCAGTTGGGCCGCCTGGCCCACGGCGTGGGTCCCCGCTGCGCAGGCCGTGGCAGCCAAGAGATTGGGCCCCAGAAGGCCGAGCTCTATGGCCACCTGCCCAGCGGCCATGTTCCCTATCATCATGGGGATGAAAAAGGCGCTTATGCGATCCGGCCTTCCGGCCACGATCTGGGCGTGGTTATCTTCCATGGATTTAAGGCCGCCCAAGCCGCAGCCCAGGACGCAACCGGACTTTTCCCCGGCGACGCTCGAGAGCCCGCTATCGGAGACGGCCATCTTTGCGGCGGCCACGGCGTATTGGATGAAAAGTTCCAAACGCTTGGCGGCCTTCTTTTCCATGTAGTCTTCGGCCGCGAAGCCTTTGACCTCGGCGGCGATGGTGGTCTTATAGCCCTCGGTGGGAAAACGGGTGATGGGGCCGACGCCCCCCTTCCCGGCCTTTATGGCCTCCCACGTTGGCTCCAAGCCTATGCCCACCGGGGTCACCAGACCTATTCCGGTCACCGCCACGCGTCTAGGGTTTTGGGATCGCACGGCCCACTCCCTTCCGGTCGATATCAGTGTTTGAAATCGTTGATATAATTGACGACATCCTGAACGGTTTTGATGTCCTTGGAGGCCTCGTCGGTGATGGTCACGTCGAATTCTTCCTGCACGGCCATGATCAACTCGACCACGTCCAAGGAATCGGCCCCCAGATCGTCTTGAAACGATGCCCCGGGCACCACCTCGGACTCGTCGATGGACAGTTCGTTAGCCACCACTTTGATGACTCGGTTTAATATATCATTGGACATTGGATGCACTCCTTGAGGCGTGGCCGGAAAAATGGACGCTTAACCCATAAATGATAGGTTTACGTAGTTTATATATAAAAGTCGTTGATTGCCTAATTGCGGTTGGTATGTACGATAAAGCGCCAAGGACCTTTTTTGGGGGTCCAAGGCCGACTGGCCCTTTTCGGGGCTCACATGTAAAGGCCGCCGTTTACGTGTATGGTCTGGCCGGTTACGTAACCGGCCGCGTCGGAGGCCAAAAAATGCACCGCCTCGGCCACGTCCACGGGGAGACCAACCCGGCCAAGGGGGACCCTGGCGAGGAGGCCATCCTTAATTTTAGCGTCTAAGGACGAGGTCATGTCGGTATCGATGTAGCCTGGGGCAACGGCGTTAACGGTTACCGCCCTGGGAGCCAACTCCAGGGCCAACGATTTGGTCAGGCCGATTAGGCCGGCCTTGGAGGCTGAGTAATTGGCTTGCCCTGGGTTACCGGTAAAGGCTACCACGGAAGAGACGTTTATTATCCGCCCAAAACGTTGTTTCATCATGGGCCTGGCCGCCGCCCGGCACATATAAAATGCCCCGGCCAGATTGACGTTTATGACATCGGAAAACTCGTCGTCACCCATGCGGACGCAAAGCCCGTCCTTGGTTATGCCGGCGTTATTGACCAAAACGTCCAAGCGGCCGTACGTTTTGATGATCTCGGTCACCGCGTCGCCGACCTGGCCGGAATCGGCCACGGAAAAACGCATGACCTCGAACCCGTGGCATAGGTGAGAGATCTCGTTTCCAAGGGCAACCATGGCCGACTGGCTCGAGGAGCTATGGGTGACCACCAGATCGGTATCCTTGGAGGCGAATCTCTGGGCTATGGCCCGACCGATGCCCCGGCTACCCCCGGTGATCAAAACTACCCTGATTCTTGACACTCTACGACCCCACCGCCCGCCGGGGATACCCGGCGCGCGAGACGTAGGCCGGAAAACCGGCTATGAACGGGCTCGCTGGGCCCGTTTCATCGGTTAGCGGCAAAAAGGAATACGCCATCGCGGAACGCCTATAGCTATTCTTTGGCGGGGAGATAGTTTCGGTTGCGATACTCGCCACATTTCTCGCATATATTATGGGGCCTCATCGGGGCAGAGCATTTCGGGCATTTAACCAAGGTGGGAACGGTAGCCACGTAATGGGTGCGGCGCTTGCGGCCCTTCATCTTGGAGAGTCTTCTCTTGGGAACGGTCATTTCAAATCCAACGCCCCTAAGGCTAAGCCCTACGGGGCCTCCTTTCAGATCGACCTAAAGTCGTTACAATTCTTTCGCGATGTTATCGCGCCCGCGAACCAGCGGGTTTGTGGCCCATTTTGGGCCTCAAAATCTTTAGTGTTTGGTCGGCTGCTCGTTTTGGCAAAAGCAAGGGCCGTCGTTTAGGTTGGCCCCGCACTTTGGGCATAGCCCGGCGCAGTCCGGGCGGCACAAGGACTTGTAGGGCCAAGCCAGCCAAAAAAACTCGGCCATCAGGGGGGCCAAGTCGAAACTGTTGTCGGCCCGGATGGGCACCGCCGCATCATCGTCCTGGTTATGGCCGTTGCCTTGGCCGCGATCATCGGTCTGGCTAGGTTCCGTCAGATTGACCCGATCGTCGAATTCGTCGTTTATGCGGCTAACGAACGGGGTCAGGCAGCGATCGCACAGGAGCTCCACCTTGACGGCGAAAAAACCTTTGATTTTGAGGCCTCGGCCAACCAGCCCAAGCTTTACGTGGCCCCGCATGGAGGTCAGGATCTTGGGTATTTCTACCTGGCTCTCGCGCTCGTTCAAAATATCCGTCAGATGTGGCGGGCTCAGGGCGAAATCGCATTCGTGGCCAGCCTCGGGCCAAGCCTCGAGGCTAAAAACCAAATTGTTCCTGACTGACTCCACTTGCCTTACCGGGCCGCCCCTTTTGGGCCGGCCCGCATGGCCGCCCAGTTCGGATCGGTTAATTATGATCTATTGTCCATTCAAAGACAAGAGAAAAATACTGCCTCGCCTATTTATCGGCCCCCTCCGCCACGCCGCCCTCGGGAGCGGGAGCTTCGGGTTCTGCGGCCTCGGACGAAGTACCCTCCCCGGGCGCCGCTGACTCGGTGGGCTCGGCCGCGTCACTGGCCGCCGGGGCCGCTTCGGGAGCGGTTGTCTCGGTAGCGCCCCCAACCGCCGGGCCAGCCTCGGGCTCGGCTGGCTTTGCGACGTCCCCGGTCGCAGGGGTGGCCTCAGGCTCGTCCGTCTTTACGGCGTCCCCGGCCGCAGGGGCGGCATCAGGGGCCGCCGTGGCCGGGGCCGCGGGGACCGGGACGGGAAGCGAGGTGGGATCGACGGGCGATTGGGCCTCTTCCTCGGAAACGGCGCGACCCTCCACCGGGGCCGCGGCCGCCGCGGGCTCGGGATCGGCCTGGATGACCGAACCTCGCCTGGAGGCCCCTTCGGCGAAAACCGATAGGGTCAGGGACGTAACCATGAAAATAATGGCCGCGACCGTCGTTACCCTCCCTATCAGGGTGGCCGGGCCCCTAGCCCCGAAAACCGAGGACGAGGAGCCGCCAAAGGCGGCCCCGAGGCCCGAACCCTTGCCAGTCTGCAGAAGGACGCTGATCATCAAAATGATGGCCACGACGACGTGAACCAAAGTGATAAAAGAGGACATGGAACGACCCGAGTCAGTTCCCCGCCCGCAGGCGGGGGTAATTCATTTTTCTCTCGAAAAATATACCCGGGTCGAACCAGTGGCCTTCCCGGCTTGAGGGGAGAACTTTACTTGCCAAAGTTAACTATTTTGGCGAAAGAATCGGCCTGCAGGCTGGCCCCACCCACCAAAAGGCCATCGATGTCGGGCTGGGCCATGAGGTCGGCGGCGTTGTCGGGCTTTACCGAGCCGCCGTAAAGGATCCGGATCGATTCGGCAGGAAGAGCCAAAGCTTTCAGTTCCTTGCGAATGAAGGCCTGGGTTTCCTGGGCTTCTTCTTTGGTGGCTGTCTTCCCGGTCCCGATGGCCCAGACCGGCTCGTAGGCCAATATGAGCTTCTTTTCGTCCTTGGCCGCGAAACCGGCGAGGCTGCCCTTAAGCTGTTTGGAAAGGACCTCAAAGGTTCGCTCGGATTCCCGTTCCGATAGGGTCTCCCCCACGCAAACCACGGCCAGCAACCCCGCCTCGATTGCGGCGGAGAGTTTCTTGGCGACCCACTCGTCGGTATCGCCGAAATACTGCCTGCGCTCGCTGTGGCCGATTAGGACCATTGAGGCCCCTGCCCCAACGATCATGGGGGCCGAGATCTCCCCGGTAAAAGCGCCTTCTTTTTCCCAATGAAGGTTTTGGGCCCCTATTATCACGCCGCTCCCCTTGGCTTCCTCGGCGACCCTCTGAAGGGCCGTGGCCGGAACGGCCAAGGCCGCGTCCCTGTCGGCAATATCCCCGACCAGCGGGACAAAATTCTTAATGAAAGAGACGGCCTGATCATCGGTCTTAAACATCTTCCAGTTGCCGGCCAAAAATGGTCTCCTGGACATGATACCCTCCCGTTCGGTCGCCCGATTAAGCCCCATGGGGCCCACTTGCGTGAATTTGGAATGCCAAAGAAAGAAAATCGCCCCAAACCAAAGCCTTAGCACCATAGCCAAGGCTTTTGGCGATCTGAATTTTTCATTATAAAAAATTTTGGAACGAAAAACAAGTTGCCTTTTACATTTCGAATAGGGTAATTTTAAGGCTTATGATCGGATGGTATAGCCACCCGGTCCCACCCTTTTCACCCCCGCCCCTCAAGGGTCTACGACCCTAGGGCATAGATTGGCTTGAGTGTCTATGATAACCCGCTTCGCGCCTAGCCCCACCGGGCATCTCCACATTGGCGGGGCCAGGACGGCCCTGTTTAACTATCTTTTGGCCAGGAAAGAAAAAGGTCGCTTCGTTCTTAGGATCGAGGATACCGACGCCCGGCGGTCCACCGAGGAATATACCCAATCCATCCTTAAGGCCATGGAATGGCTCAATCTTTCCTGGGACGGGGAACCCATCTTCCAGCGGGCCAGGAGCGCCTTCCACCGGGAACGAGTCATGTGGTTGGTGGAAAAAGGCCTAGCCTACTGGTGCCACTGCAAGCCCGAGGACATCGAGATAAGCCGCCAAAAGGCCTTGGCCGAGGGCGGCAAACCCCGCTACGACGGCCGCTGCCGCGAACTGGGCCTAGGCCCGGCCCCGGGGGCCGCGGTCCGCTTCAAGGGCCCGGACTCGGGGCAAATCGGCTGGAACGACCTCGTTAAGGGCCCCATCTCCATAGACGCCTCGGAGCTGGACGATCTTGTGCTCCTGCGCGGGGACGATCTGCCCACCTACAACATGGCCGTGGTCGCCGACGACATCGACATGGGCATAACGGACGTCATAAGGGGGGATGACCACGTCAACAACACCCCCAGGCAGATCCTCCTCTACCGGGCCTTGGGGGCCACTCCCCCGAATTTCGGCCATCTGCCGATGATCCTGGGCTCCGACAAGTCCAGGCTCTCAAAGCGCCACGGCGCGACCTCGGTCATGGCCTACCGGGAAGCCGGTTACCTACCCGAGGCCCTGGTCAACTACCTGGCCCGTTTAGGCTGGTCCCATGGCGATAGGGAAATCTTTAGCCTAGCCGAGATGGAAGAACTCTTTAGCCTAAAAAACGTGGGCAGATCGGCCGCGGTCTTTAACCCCGAAAAGCTAGACTGGCTCAACGCCCATTATATCAAAAGTAAAGACGCCACTGGCCTCTCGGGTCTTCTCGCCCCCTTTCTGGAAA